>CAZEBL010000034.1:0-16029 GCA_964510325.1 uncultured Melioribacter sp.
CAACCCTGATTTACTCGAGTTTGATTATTCAAAAGAGGATAGCACATTTTATAATTCTTCAATTAATACGGATGATGCCGATAGTCTCCAAAAAAATACACAAAAAAGGGTTGAATCTAAGCCTGAACTTTCAGATTTTAGAAACGCTAAAAAAGAAAAGAACAAGGCATCGGAAAGCTTTTCCGCTGCAGATGTATTAGATATAAATAAAGCCGGATTAAATGAATTTGCTGAGCTTCCCGGTATTGGAATTAAGACAGCTCAAAATATTGTTGATTATAGAAACAAAGTAGGAACATTTAACAGTATTGATGATCTGCTGAATGTTAAAGGAATAGGAAAAGCTAAATTCGAAAAAATAAAAAAATTTATTTCAGTAAATAAATAATCTCTGGAGGAATAATAATGATTAAAGGTGAACCCTGGTATATGCATTTTGTATTATACGCTATAATAGCTGTTTTAGTTTTCGTATTAATTAAGGTTGCCTATCTAGATCCTAATGAAGTAATTGAAAAAGAAAAATATTTTAAGCAGGAATCCAGATTAAGAATGTCTAATCTTCGTTCTGCAGAAAGATTATGGCAAGCTAAATATGGAAAGTTTACAGATAATCTTGATAGCTTAATTACCTTTATCAAAACAGATAAAAGTGTAAAACAAGCAATGGAAGGAATTGATACAGTTACTAAAAAATCAACAAATCCTTTTATTAATTTGTCCTCCGGTTTATTTGAACCCGATTCTCTCTTCTTCAGCCCAAAATCCAGAACGAGATTTTTAGTTCAGGTGGATACTTCCGAAGTTGCAGATACTGTTATTGATAGAAGAGGCCGGATTATTAAAATTGATAAAATGAGAACAATTGGACAAAGATATTTTATTAGCTGTCCTGATGGTTATGGTACAATAGGCGACCTTAGAAGCGATGCTATGAAAAATACCGCTTCGTGGGAATAATGTAACTAATTGAATGCCGTTGTTTCAAAATCATGTTGGAATAAATTTAACTGAAACGAAATTACAGCTCGTTGAAATAAGTTATAAACAAAATAATTTTTACCTGGAGAATGTAGATCAACTGGTTTTCAAAGAACCGGTTCTCCCGGATGTTCAGGATCAAAAGTTGATCAACATTCTTCAGGATTCCTTAGCAAAAATAATTCTAAAAAAAACAATTACTTCAAATTCTATTTCCTTTACTTTGCCAAACAATTTCTTCCGGGTATTCGAAGTACCTTATGATAATGCTTTAACAAAAAAAGACCTTGTTGAACAATTACGATGGGAAATATCGATTTTGTTCCCAATGTATGACTGCAACGATTTTTATATCCAATATGTAGAGGTAAACAAATCTTCGTTTAGATCGGAGGACAAATTGATAGTATTCGCTCTAAGCAAGCGAATTGTTGGTGCGATTAACAAATTTTGTAAAGAAAATAAATTCGAACTGAAATTTGTAGATAATGCCCACCTTGCTTCGAACGCTTTTTTATATCTGGATAGAGAATTAGAAAGGGAAGATATTACACTCAGTTTTTATATCGATCAGCACTACTCTTCTTTGGCAGTCTTTGAGGGATTATCCCCATTCTACTTTAAGATATTTAATAAAGATGGTACGGATTTTTTTGAGCAGCTTGAAGCTGCAATAGAGAAGCTTACAACCTTTAATGTAAATAGAGAAAACATTAAAAAAGCTACTTTAAGCGGACAGACGGTAACAGGTGAATTCACGGAGAATATTTCAAAAGTTCTTGGCTTAACTCTACTAAAAATTAATCCGTTTGAAAAACTATTTGCTGAAGATGAAGTAAAGTCTAACCCGCTTTATTTATCTCAATATAATTCATTTACCGCAGCAACAGGAATAGCAATAAGAATAATTTAATGAGAATAATAGGCGGAAAATTTAAAGGGAGAGTAGTAAAATTTCCTAAGTCGAATCTTGTTAGACCGACAACGGATAAGGTGAAAGAATCACTTTTCAACTATTTAATACACTCAATTGATTTTGAGGATATCTTTGTACTTGATCTTTATGCCGGTTCCGGTTCACTCGGATTGGAAGCATTAAGCAGAGGCGCAGCCGAAGTCCATTTTGTTGAAAAAGATTATAATGTTTCCAGAGTGCTAAAAGAAAATATTTCTTCGCTTAATGCAAACGGAAATTGTAAAATTTTTAGAATGGATGCAGTTCGATTTTCCGGAATGGAATGTAAACATAAGTATCAAATTATTCTTGCAGATCCGCCATTTTTCAAAAATGATATTCATAAAGTTGTAGAGAATATATTATCTAACAGGATTCTTGATGATGATGGTTTAATGCTTGTAGAGCGATCAATCCAGACAAAAGCGGAAGATGAAGAGAATTTTAAATGCGGGGCTTTTAAACGGATGGGTGACAGTTTGATTTATCAATTCAAGTATTAATAGTAATTTAATATTATTAATTGGTAAATTAATCCGGTGCAATATATTTTAGAGTAGAAATATAGGAGTTGTATTTATGGCAAAAGTAATCTATCCCGGAACGTTTGATCCTGTTACAAATGGTCACCTTGATATTATTAAACGTGCTATTGAATTATTTGACGAAGTTATTGTTACGGTCGCTAAAAATCCTTCCAAGACCTGTCTTTTTACAATTGAAGAACGTGTAGAAATGCTAAGGGAAAGTCTAAAAGATTTCCACCGTGTAAAAGTTGACTGGTTTGATGGGCTTGTAGTTGAACATGCCCGGAATGTTGGAGCAGTTGGAATTATAAGGGGATTAAGGGCAGTGAGCGATTTTGAATACGAGTTTCAGATGGCATTGATGAATAGAAAGCTTGCCGACGATATTACAACAATTCTTTTGATGCCACATGCGCGTTATACTTATCTCAATTCTACTATTGTACGTAACCTTGCCCAATTTAATGGAAAAGTTTCGGATTTTGTACCTGAAATTGTTGATCAAAAATTAAAAGAGAAATTCGGCAAAAAATAAAACCCCGCTTTTGCGGGGCTTTAAAAACTGATTCAACATTCTAAAAATTACATTTCTTTTTCTGCTGTAAGCAGTCTACCTTTAATCAGCAGTCCATTCTTCACATGCTCTCTTGATATATAAATAATTCCTTTTTCATTATGCGGTTTACCAAATCTGGAATGGAATGATTTTAATCCGCCCAAGTATTTCCTTGCATCGGTAACATAAACCAGGTCTCCCTCTTCTGCAAACATCTTATTCATATCATGCTTCGATAAATTGATAACGTCTTCATCATCTTCTCTCAATTTCCAATTTACTTTTACTATCTCACCTTCACGTTCATTTAGTTTAGATCCTTTGAATAGTTCTTTTGCACGATGAATTGAACCGGCGGTCAATCCTTCGGTTTTTATTACCGGATCATACTTAATGTAGTATGTAGAAATTAAAGAAATCATTAAGGTCATAATTAAGGAAGCAATAAATAGAAATTGCACACCGCCAATATTAAAAATTACCATAGAAAAAATTAATGATGATAATACAATCATCGTTATAATTATAATGTTATGACTTGATTCTTTCTTAATTCTATTGGCAATGCTTATGAACTGTTTCTGGAGAAGTGTTACAATAACACCAACACCAAGACAAACAAGAGTGTTATAAAGAGCGCCGATGTATGTATAAGGATGAATAGGATCCATCGGTGTTCCATGATCGAATGGGGAAATTAAAACACCGGGATAATATGCGCCAAGAATCATTAATGAAACTCCACCAATTACGGTTGCAATTACACCGGCTGGAGTAAACTTTTTCCAGAAGACGCCTAAAAATATTGCTATAACCAGCGGGGGAGTTAACGTAGAATGAAAATAACCATGTGCTTCATATACTGTGGGATAGGAACTAAATGGAATTACAGCTAGAACACCAAGAACAGTAAAAGCAACGGTTGCAATTCTTGCTACAAGCAATGCTCGCTTTTCATCTACTTTATCATTCTTATTTCTTTTCTTCAGCCACACTTTAATGGGTCCATAAACATCATTCACATAAACAGCTGAGCATGCGTTTAATAACGTATTAACGGTAGACATTAAAGCTGCCGCAAGAGATGCAATAACAAATCCAAAAATTCCGGGTCCCATTATTATATTTGCAACAACAACAAAAATGAAATCCGGTTCTGTGTTGGCGGGAATAGGAGAATTATTCAACATAGACATTGCTTTACCAACCCAACCACCTCCGCTTACAACTATTGCCGAAACAGGAAGCATAAATAAAATATTAAATGCGGCTGCTTTTCGTCCTTCATTAACACTTTTAGCGGACATAAATCTCATTATCAAACCCATATTCATAAATAAAAATCCAACCGAGCCGGCAATTCCATCTTGCCAGAATATTCCAACAAAATTAAAATCGGAGGGTTTATTGAAATGTGCTAAGGGTAATTTCCAATCTGTAGGTAATAAATTCCAGAAAGTATGCCATCCGCCTACGTAATCAATTCCAATTATAAAAACCATTAATCCGGCAAGTAGAAGCATAAATCCCTGTACAAGATCGGTAAACAATACTGCAATCTGTCCTCCAAAGGTTGTATAGGCGCCCGTTACAAATGCAATTACTATTATTAATCCCATCAATGTTATATTTATTTCAATACCAAATAAATTTATTGATGGAGGCATAAGAGGAAGAATTGCTTTTCCCATTGTGAGGAATCCAATTCCAATATAACCAACAAGATATAGAAGCTGTAAAATAGTTACGAAGAACCGTGCAGAAGGACTAAATCTCTTTTCAAAATATTCCGGGATTGATCTAATTTTTGAATAAACCACAATCGGAAGCCAGCCGAACATAAAGAAAGGAATAAAAAACCAGTCATTCATATAAGACATTGAAGAAGAAAAACCATATTCCCATGCTTTAGCAGAATACTTAACAAAGCTATGACTGCTAACGCCGGTAGCAACAATTGACATTGCAATTAGCCACCAGGAAAATCTTCTTCCGCCAAAAAAGAAATCCGTTGTATTATGGTTATACTTACTAAAGTAACTTCCGAATAGGAGAATAGCTACAAGATATACAATCATTACCAACCAGTCAGTCTGGGTTCCCATAGTGTGTAATCTATCCATGTTGGTTTACCAATAAAGTGCTGCAATTATTAATAAGGCGTGAATTAACATAAAATAGAAATATCCGAAGAACATTACCTTCCACCAGAAACGGTGTTTTTTTTGGCGCATGTCAATTCCTTTTAATTTTCGGATTAAAATCATTCCGGCAAAAAAGAAAATTCCACCTACGCCATAAAGATAAATGAAAGGAAGCCAGGTGTTAAAGAATGAAGGCATGTGAGTCGTCCGATTCTTGAATACAATTATTAATTAATATTGGCGGAAAATTTAAGCGGTGGTAATTTGATTAGCAAATTAAATTATTTTAAAAATTGCACAAGCAAAGAAGGACTACATTTCTTTTTCAGCCGAAAGTAACTTTCCTTCGATAAATAACCCGGTAAGTTTATGCTCATTGTTAATATAGACTATTCCATCCTCGTTGTGCGGTGTTCCGTATTCTGCATGAACAGATTTAAGACCTCCGAGATACTTTCTTGCATCGGAAATGTAAACCAGGTCGCCGGTTTCAGCTGCCATTTGTTTCATATCGTTTTCGGAAAAATTAACTGTATTATCATCGCCTTCCTTTATTTTCCATCTTACAATAATCTTTTTACCTTCTCTATCGTTTATCGGCTTTCCTTTAAATAATTCTTTTGCCTTAGCTATTGACCATGCTGTCAGTCCCTCAGTATGCTTATATTCATCGTATTTAACGAAATAAGTAATTGATAATGATATGAATAAAATAAGAATTATGGATAGCAATAAAGCAAATGCAAAAGGGAGAAGGTTGAAAACAATTGATAAAAAGATTACTGTACTTATCGTATTTAGTAAGTAGATAATTTTGTTATGATATTCTCGGGTTTTAATGAAGTCAACAATTCTTTTCTGGTAAACAGTTGACACAGTAATAAAAACACCTACAAAAGAGCAGACAAATAAATTGTACAAAGCTCTTATATAAGTGTAAGGATGCTTAACATCCATTATTGTCCCGTGATCGAACGGGGAGATTAATGCAGCGGGGTAATAATTTCCGAGTATCATTAAAGCAACACCTCCAACAAAGGTTGACATTACTGCAGCCGGCGTAAATTTTTTCCAGAATACTCCCAGGAAAATTGCGACTACTAATGGTGGTGTAAGTGTTGAATGGAAAAATCCGTGTGCTTCATATACTGTCGGGAATTTTTCAAATATAAGTACCGATAGAACACCGAGTGTTGTAATAGCAATAGATGCTATTCTTGCAGCCGATAGTTCTTTTTTATCGTTCTCTTTTTCCGTTATAGTAATTTTCTTTTTGATGTATTTCTTAATCGGTCTGTGAACATCATTTATATAAATTGCAGCGGTCGCATTAATTAAGGTATCTACAGTAGACATCAATGCAGCGGTAAGGGCAGCCATAATAAATCCAAAAACACCGGGATGCGATACTAAATTTGCTACAACAACAAAAATCTGATCCGGAACTGTATTGGGCGGAACTACATCGGGTTGCGCAATAGAAACGGCTTTCCCAATCCATCCGGCATTGGATACAACGATAGCTGAGATAGGTAGCATTGCCAGAATGTTAAAAGTTGCGGCTTTCCTTCCTTCATTTACACTCTTGGTTGCCATAAACCGCATTACAAGTCCCATGTTCATAAATAAAAATCCAACCGAACCGGCTATTCCATCTTGCCAGAAAATTCCAACAAAATTAAAACTTGGGGGATTATTAAAATGTGCAAGAGGCAATTTCCACTCGACCGGTAATAGATCCCAAAAAACTTTAAATCCTCCTATGTAATCAAGTCCAAGTACAAACAATAAAAGTCCGGCAAACAGTAGAATAAATCCTTGTAATAAATCCGTGAAGATTACTGCGGTCTGACCGCCAAATGTTATATAAATTCCGGTAATAATTGCTATTACAATTATTATCCCCATTAAGGTTATATCAAATGTCTGTCCGAATAATGTAAAATGTTCTGGTAATAAAGGCTGAGCAGCTTTACTGAGTGTTAAAAAACCAATACCGATATAACCAACCATATATAATACGAGAAGTAATGTTGCAAGAAATCTTGCAGAAGGGCTGAACCTTTTTTCAAAATATTCGGGTATAGACCGGATTTTAGTATAAACAATAATTGGAAGCCATCCGAATAAAAAGAATGGGATGAAAAACCAATCATTCATGTAGGTCATTGATGACGAAAATCCATGTTGAAAACCCATGGCAGAATATTTAATAAAGCTATGACTTCCGACACCAGTTGCAACAATAGAAAATGCAATTAGCCACCATGAAAACCTTCTTCCACCAAAAAAGAAATCCTGTGTAGATCTATTATATCTTCCAAAATATGATCCGAAAAGCATAACAAGAAGAAAATAAACCACCATTACAATCCAATCTGTCGTAGTACCGATATTGTGAAATTTTTCCATAGTCTTAAAAGTATAATGCTGCAATAATTAAAAAAGCGTGTAAAATAAAAAAGAAGATAAAGCCGAAAATCATAATTCTAAACCATTGGCGATGCCTTGGAATACTCCTGTTTAATGCCCCACTCTTTACGGCTATTATTAAACCGGTCGCAAAAAATATTCCTCCAACAATGTAGAGATAAAGAAAAGGGATCCAGGTATTAAAAAGAGATGCCATACAATATTACTTTTTTGTGCACAAGTTATATCTGTGGAATTATTTCTGCAACAAAAATCGGTTTAAGATACTGCTAATTATCCTAAATTTTTAGTTTGAATTAACATTAGCTCACTATTTTGATTCCAATATTTACTATTATATTCAAATTGCATTTGAGCCCCCATGTATCTAAATTAAGCGCCTAAATTTTCATTTTTTCTTAATTGGAGGTCGTTTTATATGGCTATGATGGCCAAGATGAGGAGTTTAGCTCCGTGGTTTATAATATTGGTTGGCGGTCTTTTCGTTCTTTTTATGGTTATTTCAGATTCCAACGTTCTTGATTTTGTAAGACAGCAAGCACAAAATGTAGGATCGATTAACGGTGAAGAAATAACATATCAGGAATATTCTAATCTGGTTGAACGTGCAAAACAGAATCAGGAACAGATGACTGGTCAACCCATTAACGAAACCCAGATGGATTTTTTCCGGGATCAAGTGTGGGATGCATTAATCATTCAAAAAATGCTTGATAAAAAAGTTAAAGAATTTGGTATTGTTGTTACTGATGATGAAATTAAAAACGAAATATTAGGTCCTAATCCACCTCCTATGCTTCGTCAGCAATTTACTGATTCAACAGGTAATTTTAACAGAGAACTTTATGAACAGGCACTAAGAGATCCAAGAAATAAAGAAATTGTTATTTCCGTGGAAGAACAGATCCGTCAGCAGCTTATTCAACAAAAACTACAAAATTATCTCTTTGCTTCTGTAACTGTTAGTGATGAAGAAGCTAAAGAAAGATTCGTTTCTCAGAATATTAAAATGAAAACCAATTATATTCTTATTGATCCTAATACAATTCCACAGGATCAGCTAAGTGTTACTGATGAAGATCTCAAAAAGTTTTACGATAAGAATCTTGATAACTACAAAATTGAAGCCTCAAGAAAAATTAAATATGTGCTTTTTAGAAGACAACCTTCTCAAAACGACTCCATTGGTGTAAAGAAAAATTTGGAAGCCATTGTTGCAAAAGCAAAAGGTGATACTGCTTCATTCAAATCCTATGTAGAAATTTATTCCGATAAACCATATTCAAAGGACACGTTAAATATCTCATCATTACCGGTGGAAGCAAAGGATGCAATATTAAAAGCTAACAAGGGAGAAATTCTTGGTCCATTCTCATCTGCTGAAGGATATGTTGTTTTTCGATTTATCGACAAGGTAAAATCGAAACAGGAATCTGTGAGAGCTTCGCATATTCTTATTAGAACTACCGGAAATGATAGCGAAGATCTTAAGAAAGCTAACGATATTTATAACGAAATTATGAAGGGCGCAAGCTTTGAAGCAACCGCAAGAGCAAAATCCCAGGATGGCAGCAGTGCTAACGGCGGAGATCTTGGCTGGGCTTCAAGAGGACAGTGGGTTAAAGAATTTGAAGAAGCAGCATTTAATGGCAAAATTGGTGTTGTTCAAAAACCGGTAAAAACTGTATTTGGTTACCACATTATTAAAGTAACCGGTAGATCGAATGAAGATTATGTTGTAGAAAGAATAATTAACAAAGTAGAAATTTCTGCCTCAACCAACGATAAACTTTTCCAGGATGCATCAGATTTTGCATACATTGCTAATGAGAACAGTTTTGAAGCAGAAGCAAATATGTTGAAGTATAGTGTAATAGAAACTCCTCCTTTTACAGAAGATGCCCAGGCAATTCCCGGTGTTGGAATTAATGTTGCACTTGTAAAATGGGCATTCGATAATAAAGTAGGAAAAGTTAGTGAAGTTTACCGCGTTGCTTCTGGATATGTTGTTGCAACTGTTTCAGAAGTTATTAAAGCCGGATTTAAGAAATTTGAAGATGTTAAAGCACTTATTAAAAATGATGTAATGCGCGAAAAAGCTTTTATTAAAGCAATGGAATATGCTAAACAGATTCGAGATAAAATCGGCGATAATGGGGATGGACAAATTGCAAAATCGATCTGGTATGCAGCCCGTGTAGATTCTGCCGGTGAGTTTACAACTAATGGTAATGTTCCGGGTATCGGACGGGATTTTGCATTTACCGAACATTCATATAAAGCAGAACTAAATAAATGGTCGCAACCGGTAAAAGGAACAATTGGTGTATATCTGATAAATGTAAAAAACAGAACTCCATTTGATAAAGCTTCATTCGATTCTCAAAGACTTTCCATCAAAAAAGACTTACTTCAACAGAAGAAGAACAATTACTATAATACCTGGATTCAGGAATTAAGAAAAGAAGCAGACGTAGTAGATAACAGATATATGTTCTTCAGATAAAACTTAAAACCAGTCCTGATAGTAAAAGCTTTCAGGACTGGTCTATTCTTTTTTCCCCTTTGATTTATAAAACGATTTTCTATATTTCCTCCCAATAATTATGAAAATCAAATATTACTCTATATTATTTTTTCTTCTCATGTTTTGTAAGGAGAACTTTTCGCAATATAACGGAAGCGATTTCAATTTTTCCCTTAGCTATAATTATACTACTACATCAAAATTATATATTCAACCGAATTCAGCAGACCCGGTTTTAAGAGCGGAATACGAAAGTCTTGATGAAATCTACAACCTTTCATTTGAATTTAGATACCGTCTATTCGAGCACGTAATTGTTGGTATTGGAAGTGAGTTTATTACTAAATCCTTCACAAATCAAAATTTTCTTTTAGAAGGAAATCGCATTGATGTAAAAGAAGGATATAATTTAATTCCAGTAGAACTCAACATTTATTATTTACTTCCGTTTTCTACAGAGAGATTTAAGTTTTTTATGGGCGGAGGCGGCGGTTTATATTTTGGTAGTAGGATCCGGGAATTTGGCGATGTTGAATTTCTGAATGAAGGGATTAAAATAGGTTATGGTATTAATGTATCTGTCGGTATGGATTATATTTTAAATGAATTGATTTCGATACGCGGTCAGATGCGTTTTAGAGATCCCGAATTAATTATAAAAAGTAAGTACTCAAGTTCAACTGTAAACTATAAAGGGAATTCTTATTCGCTTTCTGATAATATATTTACTACAAAAGTAAATATAGACGGGTTAACATTTACGATCGGTTTAACAATTAGTTTTTAGCATTTTGCTCTTTACAATTCTCCAAACTTCATTATTTTATTAACCATATTTTATATAGAAAAGTAAAACACGGTTTGATATGCCGGATAAAAGAATTTATTTAACAGGATTTATGACAAGCGGTAAGAGCACGCTCGGTCCAATTCTGGCAAATGTACTTGGATTAGATTTTTACGATCTTGATAAGGAGATTGAAAAAGTAGAGAATCTTATGGTTGTTGAAATTTTTGAAAAGAAAGGGGAACAATATTTCAGGGAAATTGAAGGGAAAATATTAAAGGAGTTATCTAAACAAAGTAATATAATCATATCATTAGGCGGGGGAACTATTACTAGTAAGGAAAATTACGAGCTGATGAAATCGGCGGGTAAAATTGTATATCTAAAAGTATCGCCTTCCAATCTTTACAAACGTCTAAAAAATAAAACTGACCGACCGATTTTTAAGGACCTGGTATTAAACGAAAAACCACAGGAAGATTTTATACAAAGAATTAAAGAATTGCTGGAAAAAAGAAGTGTCTATTACGAAAAAGCAGATCTGATAATTAATACTGATATTAGTACGATTGGTATTACCGTTGATAAAATTGCAAAAAAAATCTTAGGATTATTCAATGAAAAAAATTGATGTAGTTACTGCAAGCAAATCTTATCCGGTTTATTATGGAAAAGGGATATTTTCAAAGCTGAAACCTCTTATTGATAAGAATCGGCTTTACAGTAAGATATTCATTGTTGTAGATGAAAATGTTTATAACCATCACTCAGCTCGAATAGATTCATTTATATCTTCAATTGATTCAAGAGATTGTCTTTACAGTTTTAACGCAAACGAAATAAACAAATCCTATGCTCAGTTGAATGATATCTATTCCTCACTAATTGAAAATGGATTTGGTAGAGATACATTAATAATTTCAATAGGCGGAGGAATAACAGGTGATATTGCCGGCTTTGCCGCTTCAACCTTTAGCCGCGGGGTTCAGATAATACATGTGCCTACAACTCTATTGGCAATGGTCGATAGCTCTATTGGCGGTAAAACCGGTATTAATTTTGAATCGACCAAAAATATTATCGGAACATTCTATCAACCGGAATTTATTTTAATTGATACTGATTTTCTTAAAACATTACCCGAAGAAGAATTTATTTGCGGACTTGGTGAAATAATTAAATATACATTCCTTGCCGGTAGTGAATTTTTTAATAAAATAAAGAAAGGTTTATCCAGTTCTTTTAAGCTTGATGCTGCGCTGCTTCTCTATTCAATTGAAACATGTATAAAATTTAAAGCCGGCATAGTTGAAAAGGACGAAAGGGAAACAAACGGTTTGAGGAAAATTCTGAATCTTGGTCATACTTTTGCTCATGCAATTGAAGTGGAGCGAGGATATACTATTAAACATGGACAGGCAGTAATTCTTGGTTTAACATGCTCTCTTTATTTGTCAAGAAAGCTCGGCATTATCAATGAAAAACTCTTCAGGGAATATCTTTCTCTATTACTTAAAACAAAAAACCGTATTAACCTGAACTTTTTTTACCCGATGAAAATTTATGAGATAATGAAGCGGGATAAAAAATCGGTAAACGATAAAATTAAATTTGTCCTTATTGTTGAAGCCGGGAATATAATGGTTGATGTTGAAGCTCCGGTTAATGTTATACAGGATTCTATTAATGATGGGCTAAATCATTTTATAGTTAGTTGAGTTGAAGATGATTTTTTCCGCTTTTCTAAAGATGAGATTGTTCAATTTGTTTGTCACGAACACAATCGTGATCTTGATAATGTTCTCCTCAGTTATTAATGCTCAAGTTGACCGCGAAACCCGCGCAGTTTGGGTAGCAACAAATTACCGTCTCGATTGGCCGCCGCCAACATACGATCAGGAAAAACAAAAACAAGCTCTTGTCAAAATCTTCGATAACATAAAAGAGAAGAATCTTAATACAGTTTACTTTCAAGTAAGAAGCAATGGAACAGTGCTTTTCAATTCCTCTTATGAACCACTATCACCATATATAACAGGTAAAGTCGGCGGAAATGCATCATATGATCCGCTAAAATTTGCAATTGAAGAAGCACATAAACACGGTCTGGAAATTCATGCATGGATTAATACAGTCCGCTGTTTTACCGGCAACGAATTGACCACATTGAACAATCCCGGCCATATTTATCAAAAGAAACCGGAATGGGTTGTAGAAGATATACGAGATGGTGTTAAATCCTATTGGATGGATCCCGGACTTCCGGAGGTTAGGGGACACATCTCCGATCTTATTGAAGAAATGGTTAGTAATTATGATGTTGATGGGGTTCATCTCGATTTTATAAGATACCCGGGCAAAAATTTTGACGATGCTTTCTCTTATAACGTACATGGTAATGGAATACCTATTGATGACTGGCGTAGGAATAATATTACATCCCTTGTAGAATCGATTAACAAAAAAGTTAAAAGTAAAAAACCGTTTGTTAAAGTTGGAGCCGCACCAATCGGAGTTTTTAAAAATCAAAAGGGAATGTATGGTTGGGAAAGTTATTCAGAAATCTATCAGGATTCCCGTGAGTGGCTTCGGCGAGGATTGCTGGACTATGTGGCTCCGCAAATTTATTGGTCGCTTTCAGAAAACACTCGATTTGATCTACTTGCAAAAGAATGGGTTGAAAATTCTTTTGGAAGGCAAGTTATTCTTGGAATTGGTGCTTACAAAGAAAATATTAAACCTGAAATTGAAGAGATGATTAATTATTCCAGAATCATTAATTCTGATGGAGTGGCTTTCTTCAGGTATTCAAGTATTGCTGATTATAATTTCGAAAGTTTTCAGTATAAGGTTTTACCTAAACTAATGAGCTGGCTTGGTGGAATTTACCCGGAGCCACCTTCGGGGTTGGAAGTAAAATTATCGGATTCTGGAGATGGTAAGTTTTTATTTCAGTGGAAAGTAGATCAGAAACAATCCGGGGATAGCATCGCATATTTCGGATTATACAGTTTGCCTCATCCGGCTGCAGAACTATTACCCGATTATATGCTGGATGTTATTCCTGTAAACCAGAATTCTTATTCGCTTACAATTGATAAACCCGATAGAGTAAATTATTACTTTACACTAAACTCGATCAGCAAATTGTGGAATGAAAGTATTGAATCATCGAATGTAGTTGCTCTTCAATTTGATCAATTAAAATATTTTCTTAATGATTTTGATGATTTAAAGCCGGTTTTAGTTAATAATGGAGAAAATAGCTATACGTTAGTAATCTCTTCACCTTTTGCCCAGAACATCAGTCTGATTGGTTTTAATGGTAGTGCTTTAGAGATAATTTTAGAAAGCCGGTTACAACTGGGACAGAATATATTCAGTATAAATAAAGATTTGAAATTATACAGCTCTCTTAAAATTAATTTTACTCTTAGTGGTAGGGAATTAGAAATTAAGTTCTGAATTTTTTATGACAAGAATTTATTGAACCACTCCCTTCGTTTTTCGTTTACATCTTTTCTATGTGACTTCAAAAAATGATCGCCGTTTTCATAAAGAACTAATTCATGCGGATGGTTTAATATCTTCAGTTTTTCAGAAAGGTCAATTGAATCGTGAACAAGTACACGGTCATCGGAAGTTCCGTGCAAAAGTAAAAGAGGAGTTGTTCTTGAAAGTTTATCAGGAAAATTAATTATAGAACGTGCTTCACATTTAGTTCGAAAATTCTCAGTATCAGCTTTGCCCATTGTCACCTCATAAAGCCGTTTCATAAATTTACTTTCCTCAGAATTACACCGGAGATTTGCGATGCCGCCTATAACAATAGCAGCTTTGAAAATATTAGTCTTGGTAAGAGCAAGATAAGTCATCATACCGCCGCGGCTCCAACCTTCAATTCCCCAACAACTTTTATCAGCGCATTCAATTTCCTCGGCTAAAGGGATTAGGTTCAGAACGTCATTAACATCATCTCCGCCGAATTCATCTTTACCTTCACTACCAGCGTTGCCGCGATATTGAGATGCAAATACAACATATCCCCAGCTCGCAATCTGTCCGAAAATACCGCTTGCGTTAAATTCATCAATAGAGCCGGCGTTTCCTATTCCGCCTCTGCACCAGATTATACACGGGTACTTTTGAGAAGTATCATGCGGATAAGCAATGTAACCTTTCACTTTAAGACCGTCGGATAAATAAGTGATTTTTTCAACGGTCGTTTTGTCGATAGTATCATCACCCCAATCGCTCTTAATCATCTTTTGCTGAATTGGCGACAAATTAATTTTTTCTCTTTCAACTATTTTTGGATGCATTGGTTACTCAATAAAATTGTTAAATTGCCGGTGAAACTTTTACAAAGTTATAAAGTTGAATATACTCCTTAATCTCTTTTGTTTATAAAAAATAAATTACAGAACAAATTTAAGATGGTTGTATGTCGAAACAAAAAGTAAAAAGAAAAACTCCCGCTAAAAAAAATCTATTTGTCCAGATTACAGTAGTAGTAATTCTAATTGGGTTTGTAGTCTATTTTGTACTATCAAATTTTATTCTGAATAAACCAGCTACAACAAACAGCGATTTAGAGCGCGCTATGAAAAATAAAATGACCTACACATTTCAGAAAGAGGGTGAACTTGTATTCACATCTCATAATGGAGATACAATTTCTAAAATAGATATCGAAATTGCTGATGATGATCAACAGAGAGAATTGGGATTAATGATGCGCAGAAGTATGAACGAGAATAACGGGATGCTCTTCATATTTCCTTTGGAAACCTTTCAGGCATTCTGGATGAAGAACACAATTATTCCGCTCGATATACTTTATGTTAATGCACAAAACGAGATCGTTAAGATTTATAAAAACACAGAACCGTATTCTGAAAATTCTTTACCCTCCGGTAAACCGGCAATTTATGTTGTGGAAGTTAATGGAGGTTATACTGATAAATACGGGATTAAAGAAGGGGATAAGATTATCTGGAAGAGGGATTGATAAGTTATCGAGAACAAAATTGAGAGAGGTTGAATCTCTTAATCCAACCTCTCTGAGTCTGTAAAATATTTTGTGTAAACGGATTTTAGTTTCATAAAACATTTTGAA
>CAZEBL010000035.1:0-15966 GCA_964510325.1 uncultured Melioribacter sp.
TTTGACGGGATAATTGGTTACATCCCTTCATCAACTCAAAATGAAAAAGGATTCTTAACAGGATTTGTTAATATCAGCTTAAGAAATTTATTCGGCACCGGCCGTTCTGCGGGTTTTAAGTGGCAACAGGAATCCCGCTCTTCCCAGGAACTTGAAATCCGTTACCTTGAGCCATGGTTGTTTAATCTTCCACTTAATATTGAAGCCGGATTATATCAACGGAAACAGGATTCAACCTATGTTCAAAGAAATGCAGAAGGCAGGTTCGATTACATAGCAACTCAGGAAGTAACAGCTTCTTTAATTCTAAGCACACAATCTACTATACCAACAGAAAGAGCAGATAAAACTTTTACTGTGTTCAACTCAACATCCAATACTATCGGATTCAACTTAAGAATAGATACCCGCGACGACTTTTACTCCCCAACCGAAGGAATAATTTTGAGCAATACTTATAAATACACTTCAAAGAGCATTGAAGGGCCTAAAGAATTTATTACTCCTTTAGTTAAAACAAAAGTTAACTTTCAACGTTTGGAAGTTGACCTCGGTTACTATCTTGAAATTTTTAACAGGCAGATTTTAGCAACGGGAGTTCATGCCCGGGAATTAAAAGGTGATGATGTTGAAATAAGCGATTTATATTTGTTAGGCGGAACCAATACATTGCGAGGTTACCGCGAAAAACAATTTGCCGGCAACCGGATTCTATGGTCGAATCTTGAATATAGATATTTATTAACAAATCGTTCCTTTGCATTTTTATTTCTTGATACAGGTTATTTTCTAAGAAGTGCAGATGAATCCAGCAACATTCCTAAAATATCGGATTTCAAATACGGATACGGGCTGGGCTTTAACATCGAAACAACTCTTGGCATTTTAGGTGTTAGTTTTGCTCTCGGTAAAGGCGATTCCTTCCGCGATGGAAAAATTCATTTCGGGATTGTGAATGAGTTTTAAAGTGAAATTTTCAATTCGATTATAAGACTTCCCTTTTTTAATTTTGTACATGAATAGTCTGATAAAATTCGACAAGTCATTCCGTAACCGAAAAGTAAAATTAATTGCCGGTGTTGACGAAGCCGGACGTGGGCCAATTGCCGGTCCGGTTGTTGCTGCAGCTGTTATTTTCGACAGTAAAACCTTTCACAATAAAGTAAACGACTCTAAAAAACTGAACGAAAAAACACGCGAAGAATTATTCGAATGGATTATTAATAATTGCATTACTTATGGAATCGGAATCGTTGAACATGATGAGATTGACAGAATTAATATTCTTCAAGCATCATTAAAAGCAATGAAAATTGCTGTTTCGAAACTAAGACCTAATCCAAACTTATGCCTTATTGATGGCAACAAAACATTTAATTCCGATTTGAAAACTCTACCCGTCATTAAAGGAGATTCCAAATCATTCTCAATTGCAGCTGCTTCTATTATTGCAAAAGTTACGCGGGATAGAATTATGAATCAGCTTTCAGAAAACTATCCACAGTATTCCTGGGATAAAAATAAAGGATATGCAACCGCTGCTCATATAAAAGCAGTTAAAAAATTCGGAATAACAGAACTTCATAGAAAAACTTTTTTAAGTAAAATATTGAATGAAGAAAAGCAGGAAGTATTATTCTAATTACTCAGGTATTTAGGTACTGAAATTCTAGATGAATGACTTAAGGGGGAAAAATGAATTACGAGGCGAAAAAAAATAAACGTAAAACCGGTTCCGAAGGGGAAGAAATTGCTTGTGAATTTATTTCGAAACTGGGTTATAAAATTGTTGAAAGGAATTATCAGTTTGGACACGGCGAAATTGACATAATTGCAAAAGATGGTGATACTCTCGTATTCATCGAGGTTAAGTATAGAAAAAATCTCGAGTATGGACCGCCAGAGTTAGCTATAACCAAAGGGAAACAGAATCTAGTAAAAAGAACTGCTACTGCTTATTTATGGGAAAAAAAAATTAAAGATGAGCTTAGTCGTATTGATGTAATTGCAATCCTGAAACTTCCAGGTCAGAAACCAAAGATTAACCACATAATAAATGCGTTTTAGTCTTCAACTTTGTTTTTATATTCCAAAAAATATTTTAGATTTGAGAAAGACAAATGGATAAAAAATTATGGAGTTTACAATAATTTACGAAAGAATAAACGAACCGGATTTTCCACACAATTTTTTCTATGCACACATACCATCTTTAGGACTAACCACTCATGGTGAAGGTATTGAAGGTGCAAAAAAAGCTGCTGAAGACCTAATCAGATTATGGATTGAAGAAAAAACTTCTAATGGGGAAAAAATTAAACCGGAACAGGAAACTTACTATTCCAAAATTGTAGTCTAATGCCTTACTCTGCTAAAGAAGTCTTAAGGAAATTACTTAGAGCTGGTTTTATTGAAAAGCGACAATCCGGGTCTCATAAAATACTAAGACATCCAGATGGCAGACAAACTTATCTCGCGTATCATACAAAAGACATACCTGTTGGAACACTTCGAAACATTTTAAAACAAGCCGGAATTTCTGAGGAGGACTTCCGAAACCTTTAATTGAATTCGATCTTAATTTATTATCCTTTATTTGAAGTTATTATTGAATAAGTATCTAATTGCATATTTCTAATCACTATTTATTTTTCTTTTCTTTTACTATTTTGGCAATCAAAACAGAGCAATTATTCTTCTCCAATGAAATTACCCAGATTAAAACAGAACCGGCGGCTTTCTTATTCCGATTACCTTTACAATTTCTTTGCTACAATTACCGGTCTAACAATCTTTAACTGGGAATTTATTAAACAAGCCTTTCTTCCTCCGTATGAAATTTCAGAAATCAAGAAACATATGGATGAACTTGGCGTTAAAACTTTTGGTATAGTAAGCATTACAGGTTTAATAATCGGACTTGTACTTGCAATGCAGAGCCAGCCCGTTCTACAAAGATTTGGTGCAACAGATTTTTTACCAGGAATGGTTGCTCTTTCTGTGGTTAGAGAATTGGGACCTGTAATAACAGCATTAATTTTTGCCGGACGTGTTAGTTCCGGTATAGGTGCAGAACTCGGTTCAATGCGCGTAACAGAACAAATTGATGCAATGGAAGTTTCTGCTGTTAATCCGTTTAAGTTTCTTGTCGTTACACGTGTAATTGCTACTACAATGATTCTTCCCATTCTCTCTGTATATGTAATTATTATTGCGATCTTCGGTGGATACATTGCGGTTATAATTACTGAGAACATGAATATCTATTATTATATTGATTCTGTTCTCCGTTCTGTTGAGTTTGGAGATTTTATTCCCGGCGTAGCAAAAACTTTTGTATTTGGATACATAGTAGGTCTTGTTGGATGTTATAAAGGATTTACTGCCGAAGGCGGAACTGAGGGCGTTGGTAGAGCTTCAACAACATCTGTAGTTCTCTCTTCATTGCTAATTTTAATTTTTGACATGATTTTAGTAAAAATATCATTATGGATATGGCCGACACTAGGATAGTTGAAATAAAAAATTTATCAAAACGTTTCGATCAACTCGTCGTTCTCGATAATATTTCTCTCGAAGTTAATCGGGCGGAAAATTTAGTTGTATTCGGCAGAAGCGGTCAGGGTAAAAGTGTGCTCCTTAAGTGCATTATTGGTTTGATGAAACCTGATTCCGGAGAAATATTTATTAACGGAGAAAATATTTCTGAACTCTCAGTAAATGAATTGAACAGGTTAAGAAAAAATATCGGATTTTTATTTCAGGGATCTGCACTTTATGATTCCATGACCGTTAGAGAAAATTTAGCATTCCCGTTGAAAAGACATTCTCCTGATATAACTCAATCGACTATAAACGAAAAAGTATTAACAACATTGGAATTAGTAGGGCTTGAAGAAGCTATTGACAAAATGCCGTCCGAATTATCCGGTGGAATGAAAAAAAGAATAGCACTTGCACGCTCAATTATAACCGATCCCGAATTAATGTTGTATGATGAACCTACAACGGGACTTGATCCAATCACGACAAAAGAAATTAGCGAGTTAATACTTAATTTACAGAAGAAGCTTAACATGACTTCAATTGCAGTTACACACGATTTAATCTGTGCAGAAATTATTGCAGACCGGGCAATTTTTCTTAAAGATGCAAAAGTGGCTTACGAAGGAAGCATTAAAGAACTAACTGATTCTAAAGATCCCTTCTTAAAAAATTTTTTCAGCAATGAAATTATAAAAGTTTGAGAGGAATAAAATGTTAAAACAACTTGAAGGCGCACGACTTGGTATTTTCATTTTTTTTGGAACAGTACTTTTAGTAATCTCAATTTTTCTATTGGGTAGCAAAGAAAAATTATTCACAAGTACTATTCAGGTGAAAGCTTATTTCAATCAAATTGAAGGATTAAAATCCGGGGCGCCGGTAAGATTAAGCGGTTATGATATAGGAAGCGTAAGCGGAATTTCGCTCGTTGATGAAGTAACCGGAAATGTTGAAGTAAGAATGAGAATTGATGTTGGATTAAAACATTTCATCCGTCTCGATAGTCAGGCGGCTATTGAAACAGAAGGATTAGTCGGTAAAAAAATTGTGACTATTACACCCGGTTCACCAAAATTTGCAGAAATTGAAGAGGATGGAATTATTAAATCTAAAAATCCTCTTAATATAGCTGCGGTTGTAGAAGAAACCGAAGCTGTAATTTCTTATTTGAAGGACCTGACTAAGGACTTATCTGAAATAATTGCTAAAACTAATAAAGGTGAGGGAACCTTTGGTAAATTAGTGAACGACGACCGTCTTTATAAAGCTGCGGTTAATATTACCCAGAATGCAGATAAGAATATGAATGCTCTTACAGAGAGGTTAAGCGACATAACAGATATTATTGTAAACACAAGCAATAGTATAGGATCGATTATAGCCAATGTTGATACTGCTGTAATAGATGTTAGATCATTAGTTGATAGAATCGAGAGAGGTGAAGGAGCGCTCGGAACATTACTAACCGATCAGAAAATTGCTGATTCAATCCGAACTATGATTTTCAATTTTTCTAAAACTTCGGAAGATGCACGGATGGCAACTTCAAGTCTTGCAGAAAATATGGAAGCACTAAAACATAACTGGCTATTTAAAAGTTACTTTGAACAGCGGGGTTACTGGAATAAGGCAGAGTTCCAGATACAAATTGATAATCGTTTGGAGGAACTGAAAAATCAGAACGATATTCTGGATAAACGTATAAAAGAACTTCTGGAATTAGAAAAAAGGTTAGAGAAAAAATAGATCAATATTTATCCGGTTTAAACTAATTTGCCACGCATATATTTTATTCACCTCTTTCTGATTGTTGCGGCAATTTTGTAATTTGCTGTTTGCAATTACCTTAATATTCAATTATGGCAAAGAATAATAAGTCCTACTCCGAAAGTAAAATAATAGTTCGAGGTGCCAGACAGCATAACCTTAAAAACATTTCACTCGAAATACCTCGAAATAAACTCGTAGTGTTTACGGGTGTAAGCGGAAGCGGTAAATCATCTCTTGTTTTCGATACACTATATGCCGAAGGTCAGCGCAGATACGTAGAAAGTCTCTCCTCTTATGCACGCCAGTTCCTCGAAAGGATGAACAAACCCGATGTTGATTTTATTAGCGGAATATCTCCGGCTGTTGCAATAGAACAGAAAACGGGTGCAAGAAATCCAAGATCAACTGTTGGAACAAGTACTGAGATTTATGATTACTTACGATTACTCTTCGCACGGGTTGGAAAAACATATTGCTTTAGTTGTGGTAAAGTTGTTAAAAAGGATACCGTCGGAACAATTTCAGAATGGCTGGAAACTTTAAGCGAAGAAGACAAGTTTTACCTCGGCTTCCCGATTCATTCCCACGAAGGAAGAACGGTTGAAGAAGAATTAGACCTGCTTAGAAAAAAAGGATTCTTCAGAATTTTTATTAAAGACCAGTTATTTGACCTCAACGAAAAAATTCAAATTCCTAAATCGAAAGAAAAAATAATTGTTGTTCTCGATCGATTTAAAATAAAAAAAGGAAAGGTTAGAGAAACACTTGCAGAATCAATTGAGGCGGCATTTAAAGAAGGCGAAGGACGGCTAACAATTATTAATGCCGAAAGTAATAAGGTAAATAATTTCACAAGATTTTACGAATGCTGCGGAATCCGTTATGAAGAACCCGAACCGAGATTTTTCTCTTTCAATAATCCATTTGGTGCATGTCCCGTCTGTCAGGGTTTTGGAAAAACAATGGGATACGAGATGGATCTTATTGTTCCTAATCCTAATCTCACATTAGCAGAAGGCGCAATTGCACCGTGGCGAACAGTTAAATACAGCAAGTACATGCGCGATTTAATCCGTAATAACGATGGAAAGATTCCACTTGATATTCCTTTTAAGGATTTATCAACCGAGCAACTGAATTATATTAAAGAAGGATTTAAGGGTTTTGCCGGAATTAATGGGTTCTTCGAGCACCTCGAACAAAAAACTTACAAAATGCATATCAGAATTTTGTTAAGTAAATACAGAGGTTATACAATCTGCCATGCATGCCGTGGTTCGCGTTTAAGAAGAGAAGCCTTACAAGTGATGGTTAATGGTCAATCGATTCATGATATTGTTCAAATGTCTATTGAACGTGTATTTGAATTCTTTAAAAGCATTAAACTAACCGGTAATGATAAAGTAATTGGGCAAAGAATTTATGATGAAATTGTAAAACGGTTAACATTCCTTAATGATGTTGGACTTGGTTACCTAACATTAGACCGCCTTAGCAGCACTCTTTCCGGCGGAGAGACACAGAGAATTAACCTTGCAACTTCCCTTGGCTCTGCATTAATGAGCACACTGTATGTTCTTGATGAACCGAGTATCGGATTACATCCGCGAGATAATTCCAGATTAATAAAAATATTAAAATCATTAAGAGATATCGGCAATACAGTTGTTGTTGTTGAACACGACCCCGAAATGATGCGCGAAGCAGATATGATTTTTGATATGGGACCGCGTGCCGGTATTAATGGTGGTGAAATTGTTGCTTACGGCACTTACAACGAAATTATTAAGAACCCAAATTCGCTTACTGGGAAATATCTTTCGGGTGAATTGGAAATTGAGATACCTGAAGTAAGAAATAAGCGAAAGACAGAGGTCATAAAAATAGTTGGCGCACGGGAAAATAATCTAAAAAATGTTACAGTCGAATTCCCTCTTAAAAAATTTGTTGTAGTAACAGGTGTAAGCGGCTCGGGTAAAAGCACACTTGTTCATGATATACTTTATGGCGGAATTGTTAAGTTGAACGGTGGTAACCCGCCAAGATTAGGTAAGTTCGATTCAATAGAAGGTGCAAGGTATATAGACCAGATTGAAATTGTTGATCAATCGCCAATTGGTAAAACTCCCCGCTCAAATCCGATAAGTTATGTTAAAGGTTACGAGTTAATACGTGAATTATACGCAGCTACACCCGCAGCACGCGCTCATGGGTACAAACCGGGGTTTTTCTCTTTCAATGTGCCCGGCGGAAGATGCGAAACTTGCGAAGGTGAAGGTTATGTTAAAATAGAAATGCAATTTCTTGCAGACCTCTACCTCGAATGCGATGATTGTAAAAGCACACGTTTCAAAAAAGAAGTTCTTGAAATTACTTACAAAGGAAAAAATATTGTTGATGTTTTGAATATGACTGTTGACGAAGCAATTCTCTTTTTCGAAAATGTTGAGAAGATTCAGAAGATATTGAGAGTACTTGCCGATGTTGGTTTGGGCTATATTAAACTTGGTCAGCCCTCAACCACGTTATCGGGTGGAGAAGCACAGCGTGTTAAACTTGCATCACACCTTGCAACTCAAAAGAAAAATCAACATACACTTTTTATTTTTGATGAACCGACAACCGGGCTTCACTTTGACGACATCAGCAAATTATTAAGATGTTTTCAGATGCTTATTGCCAACCAGAATTCAGTTGTTATTATTGAGCATAATTTAGATATAATTAAATGTGCAGATTACATTATCGATCTTGGTCCCGACGCCGGAGATAAAGGGGGCGAAATTGTTGCTGTTGGAACGCCCGAAGAAATTGCTACAAGCAATAAATCTTACACCGGAGCATTTCTTAAAAAGTTATTAAACTAATTTTTATATTCGAATTGTAATTTCTTCATCAGTTTATTTCATCATAGGGGTCTTTATGATTCGAATCCGTTCCACAATTCATATTATAACAATTCTCATTTTCAGCTATTTACAATTATATGCAGAAGACGGCTATAGATTATGGCTCCGCTATGATAAAATTTCGGACAAAAATATTTTAAAAGAATATTCAGCTCAGATAAACTCAATTTATTTTGAAGGTAACTCATCCACAATATTAGCAGCTAAGGACGAACTTATTTATGGCTTAACTGGACTACTGGGGAAAAATATTAAAGTGGTTAATGGAATTAAATCGCATGGAACTTTAGTAGTTGCCAATTATTCTTCTTCAAAATTGTTAAGTGAATTAAAAATTACTGATCAACTTTCTAAACTGGGTAATGAAGGGTTCTTAATTCTTACCGCAAATGTTAATAATAAAAAAACAATTGTTATTACCGCGAACACAGATGTTGGTGTTTTATATGGTGTATTTAACTTTTTAAAGTTGCTTCAAACAAATCGACCGATAGACAACATAAATTTTTCATCATCACCAAAAATAAAATTGCGGTTACTTAATCACTGGGACAATCTCGATCGGACTGTTGAAAGAGGTTACGCGGGATTTTCAATTTGGGATTGGCACAAACTTCCAGATTATATCTATCCTCAATACAAAGATTATGCAAGAGCGAATGCATCAATTGGAATTAACGGAACAGTTCTTACAAATGTGAATGCTAATGCATGGGTACTTACTTCCTACTATCTTCAAAAAGTTGCAGCACTTGCAAAAGTTTTCAGACCTTATGGAATAAAAGTTTACCTCACTGCACGATTTAGTGCACCAATTGAAATTGGCGGATTAAAAACTGCAGATCCACTTAATAAAGATGTTCAGCATTGGTGGAATAAAAAAGTTGAAGAGATTTATAAGATAATTCCAGACTTTGGCGGATTTTTAGTAAAGGCAAATTCCGAAGGTCAACCCGGTCCGCAGAATTACGGACGTTCTCATTCCGATGGTGCAAACATGTTGGCTGATGCACTTAAACCTTTCGGCGGAGTTGTAATGTGGAGGGCTTTTGTTTATAGTAACGAAATGCCGGAAGACCGTGCAAAACAAGCTTATAACGAATTTAAACCCCTTGATGGAAAGTTTAAAGATAATGTTCTGGTTCAGGTGAAAAATGGTCCGATCGATTTTCAACCGCGAGAACCATTTCATCCGTTGTTCGGTGCAATGCCAAGTACTCCATTGATGATGGAGTTTCAAATCACACAGGAATATCTTGGTCAGGCAACTAACCTGGTTTATCTTGCACCTATGTATAAAGAATGTCTTGAGTCCGATACTTTTACTAAAGGTAAAGGTTCAACAGTTGCAAAAGTTATTGATGGCTCAATCGATAATCATACTTTAACAGGAATTGCCGGTGTTGCAAATACAGGAACCGATCGTAACTGGACAGGGCACTTATTCGGTCAGGCAAACTGGTATGCATTCGGACGGCTTGCATGGGATCATCAACTTACATCAGAAGAAATTGCCGATGAATGGATTAAGATGACATTTACAAATGACCGCGAAGTTATTTCATCAATTAAAAAAATTATGATTCCTTCGCGTGAGTATTGCGTTAATTACATGACTCCGTTGGGACTTCATCATATAATGGGATGGGATCATCACTACGGTCCGGCTCCATGGATTAAAGAGAAACACAGAGCCGATTGGACATCTGTCTATTATCATAAAGCAGATTCAAACGGAATCGGTTTCAATAGAACAATTACAGGAAGCAATGCTACAAGTCAGTATTCACAAGAAGTAAGCGACTACTACTCTTCCTTAGAAACTTGTCCTGATGAATATCTGTTATGGTTTCATCATTTGCCATGGAATTACAAAACGAAATCCGGCAGAACGCTTTGGGATGAACTGTGTTACAGATATAATTGGGGTGTTAACGGTGTTCGTGATATGATCAAAATCTGGAAATCTCTCGAGAAGAAAATTGATACTATGAGATTTAAACATGTGAAAATGCTTTTGTCAATTCAGGAGAAAGAGGCAGTCTGGTGGAGAAATGCTTGTCTTCTCTACTTCCAGACGTTTTCCAAAATGCCGATACCTGATGAATACGAGCGCCCGGATAAAACTTTAGATTATTATATGAGTTTGGGATTTCCATACGCTCCTGGAATTTGAAAACTTATTCGAACTTACAAATGTTTTTAAATAAAAAGAGTATAAAATGAAATACTGGTTAATGAAATCGGAAGCTAATTGTTACCCGATTGAATTCCTGGAAAAAGAAAAAAATCAGACTACTTATTGGGATGGTGTCCGCAACTATCAGGCCCGTAACTTTATAAGAGATGAAATGAAGATTGGCGACAAAGTTATTTTCTACCATAGTAACGGAGAACCGCCATGTGCAGCGGGAATTTGTGAAGTTGTTAAAGAAGCTTACCCGGATTTTACTGCATTCGATCCCGAAAATCCTCATTACGACCCTAAGAGCAAGAAAGATAATCCCGCATGGATGATGGTTGATGTTAAGCTCATAAAAAAATTCAATAACTTTGTTCCGATTGATAATATGCGTAAGAATAAAAAATTGCAGAAGATGCAATTGTTGCAGCGGGGCAACCGGCTTTCTGTTATGCCGATTACTAAAAATGAGTTTGATGAGATTGTAAGGATGGGAAAGTGATTGAAAATGAATAAATTTATTTTTTAGATACCGATTAATTTCAATAGAGCTTTTTAAAGCAAAATAAGGTAACAACCTCATTTGCTTTAACAAACATAAAAACATGTAATTAATATTACTTTTTCTTCTAATACAACTAAAAAATCGATTAATCGCGATAGTTAAACTGAAAGGAATAACATGACAACTGTTTTATATAGATCAGTTATAAAGTACATTATTTTATTATTACTTCTTGTTAATCAAACTTTACAATCCCAATCCCAACTACTAACATTTGGCCCCGGAGTTCGTTCCCTTGGAAGCAACAGAGAATTTATGCAATCCTCTTACTATCAAGTTGGTTCGTTTGGCTGGTTAAGTGCCGTTATGAACGAAAAGCATAATGGTTATTATTACCCGACAGCAAATGATTATAATCAACCCGGTTATTTTAACATTGATCCACATAATGCAGCCCGAGCGGATTTTAATGGCGATGGGATGGAAGATCTTTTAATTACATGGGCTATTATTCCACATACAATTGAGAAACAGACGCGTGCCGGATTTATGATTCTGCTTAATGATGGTAATGGTGGTTTGAGATATTCACCGGAAATTTTTGAGGGCAGTGGAGCTCCTATACGTTTTTTTGCATACCGAACATCGGTGGAAGATTTTAATCGCGATGGTCGTCCGGATTTTGTAGCTGCATCCATGGGAATGATAAAACGAAATTCTGATGGAACAAATACAACCTTATACGAACCTATACCACTAGTTTTAAGTACTTCTAATGGTAAACTTCGAGATGCGTCTTCAAACATTCAGGGGCAGGAAAATGGGAATTTACCGGAAGGATTTACATTTGGACATGAGCTTTCGGCTGGAGATGTTAATGGTGACGGGGCTCCCGATTTTTTTACTGGAAAATGTTTATTCCTTAATGATGGAGCTGGCAAATTCATTAATGCTTCAAATCAGCTTCCACAAGCAATGAAACCAACACATACCTATTTAATGCATTCAATGATTGGAGATCTGAATAGCGATGGAATTGGCGATCTGGTCGCTGCTTATGCCGATGGTGTGCCGGGGGATAAATCGGGTTACATTTTACTCAGTAATGGCAATGGATCATTTAACAACCGTCAGCTTGTTGAATTACCTCCGGGTCGCTATGGAGCAGGTGTAACGAAATTTAATCATGGTGTAATCTACGATGTTAACAAAGATGGATTACCAGACATTGTATTTTCTGTTACACGTGCTAATCCTTATTACAAAGGCCGTACATTACAAACGATAATCAACAAGGGAAATGGTGTCTTCGTTGATGAAACTAACCTACGAGTTATCACTTCATCATATCTTGATGAAGCACAAGGAGAAGGTTCACTTCATATAGTTGACGTGAATGCTGATGGAATAATGGATCTGGTTCATTCAGGAGGTTCACCTTTCTCTGATACCGAAGCTTCCAGCATAACAATTTATCTTAACAATAATGGTGTGCTTCGGTCACAAGATCCATCCATTCTTGCATGGGTGCAACCTTGGCAACTCAATGGATTTGGAGAAAACTTTAGACCGTTCCAAACAAGACAAATGGGGCGTGCTTTTCCCATCAACCTCGACAAAAAAATGGGAATTGACTTTATTGCTATGGTAGCTACTCCACTTACAGCCTGGCCTCAGGTTGAGCCAAATGAATACACATTTTACTCTATCATTTCCAATAGTCCTATTACATCAATTAAAAGTGAAAAAGAATTGCCATCAGAAAAATTCTCTTTATTTCAAAACTACCCGAATCCATTTAATTCGGGCACTAATATTAAATTCTCTGTAAATAAAACCGGCAATACAATACTTCGTGTATTCAACTTACTGGGTCAGGAGGTAAATAGATTGTTCGAGAGTGATGCAGTAGCTGGCAGAATATATTCAATTAATTTCGATGCAAATGATCTTCCATCCGGTGTTTATTATTTACATCTCGAATCTGCCGGTTCTATTTCAGTTAAGAAAATGTTACTCTTAAAATGAATAGAGAACTGTGATAGTATCATATTGACTGCCAAGTCTATAGCAAAACTCAATGACTTTGTATCGATTGATAGTATGCGTGAGAACAAAAAACTACAGAAGAAGCAGCTGTTGCAGCGGGGCAACCGTCTTTCTGTTATGCCGATTACAAAAGATGAGCTTGATGAAATTATAAAGATGGGTAAGTAATAATTAAAGAGAATCGAAAGGGTTATTAATTTTAGTAAGGTGAGCTTTACTTATTTGTGTGTATAATAGGGTTGTTTTAATATCCTTATGCCCAAGTAATTTTTGAATTATCGAAATATCTGTCCCCTGTTCAAGCAGATGCGTTGCATAAGAATGCCTTAATGAATGAACCGAAATATGTTTTGTTATTTTGCTTTTATCTAATGCTTTTTTAAGAATAGATTGAATGCTGCGAGCCGAATAATATTTTTCATTTTGTCCTTCAAACAAAAAATCTGTTGGTTTATATTCTTTATAATATTCTCTTAGCAAGAGAAGCATTTTATTTGAAAGCGGAACATAACGGTCTTTATTACCTTTCGACTGCACTATTTTAATCATCATCCTTTTAGAATCGATATCACTTATTTTAATATTCACACATTCACTTATACGCAAACCGCATGAATAAATTAGTGAGATAATTGTTTTATGCTTCAGATTTTCTATACAATCGATTACTTGTTTGATTTCTTCAATACTCAAGACGTCCGGTAGTTTTCTTTCTTTTCTGTATCCTCGTAAAAAATCGCTGATTAAATTTTGTTTAAATATTATTTCCGAATAGAGTTTAACTGCCATCACAGAGTTTTTTATGTGGCTAAAAGAGAGATTTTTTCCTTTAAGCTCTAGGGCAAATTTATACAAAGAATCCTGTGTTGGCTTTTGCAAACTTGAAAACCTATTGTATTGGTCTACTGCTTTTAAGTAAGTTTTTATTGTTTGCGGTGCATAATTTCTTATAGAGAGGACTTCCCGAAATAGATGAATTTTGCTATCTTCCATTCGCATAATCTTATGATTTAGTGGACTATACGAAGTAAAATTAACAAATTCATTTAAATAAATTAAATTGCGGGAAAAAATAAGTTAGCCGTCACCCTGAAAAGACAGACCGTGTAAAAAAATGGCGACAGAAAGAAAAAAGAACTATATTTGCCAAAAAATGTCAAGACAAAGTTATGTCAACAATCTTTGGTAATAAAATCAGAACAATTCGAGAGCAGAAGCAAATCACTCAGCGACAGTTAGCGGCAGCGTTAGAGATTGACACAGCAACTTACTGTAAGATTGAAAAAGGCGACAGACGAGCGAAGCGAGAACAAGTAATAACACTTGCAGTCTTGCTAGGAATTGACTCAAAAGAGCTGATGCGTTTATGGTCAGCAGACAAGGTTTACGACATTATTGCCGAAGAAGAAGAAGCAACACAAATTTTAAATCTGGTTGCTGAAAGCATTGTTCTATACAACCGTAAATCAGAAAAAGTATGAAGCCATTAATAAAATACAGAGGAGGAAAATCAAAAGAAATACCTCATTTAATTAAACACATTCCTCAATATAGCGGAAGATATATTGAGCCATTTTTTGGTGGTGGTGCTTTATTCTTTCATTTAGAACCGAAAAAAGCAATCATAAATGACATTAATTCAAAACTTATATCATTTTACTTAGGCGTAAAAAACGACTTTGACAGACTCAAAAGAGAATTAACAGAGATAGAACAAGTTTACGCAATTAACCGAAGAAAGTTTGAAGAACTTAAAAGTAAAACACCTAACAAGCGAGTTGAGGACGATAACGAACTTCTGTATTATCATATCAGGGATATGTTCAATGAACTGACTGAAAAAAAATACTCAGATGCTTTGCTTTATTTTTTCATAAATAAAACTGCGTATTCAGGAATGATACGATATAATGCCAAAGGAGAATTTAATGTTCCTTATGGTCGTTATGCAAACCTAAACACTTCATTGGTTACAAAATCACACAGCAAATTACTTGCTAATACAGAAATTTATAATCTTGATTATTCCGAGATTTTTAAAATGGCAACTAAAGATGACTTTATGTTTTTAGACCCGCCTTACGATTGTGTTTTTTCCGATTATGGTAATGCTGAATACAAAGATGGGTTTAATGAAAGAGATCATATTGAGTTAGCTAACCAATATAAAAGTCTAAAGTGCAAGGCACTTATGGTTATCGGAAGAACTCCGTTAACTGAAAAATTATACGGAGACTACATTGTTGATGAATATGGCAAATCTTATGCTGTAAATATTAGGAACAGATTTAAATCAGAAGCAAGCCACATTCTTGTTTCTAACTACGGCAATGAAGCAATAAAACGAGAACCCAAATTAATAATAGAAGAAGAAGCTGTTTCCTATGGCTAGAATTGACAGTAAAGTAATTTTTGTTACAACTTCCCCTCGGACACCTGCAAAGATGATTCCTGAAATTGGGCTTTTGCACGCCCATTTCGCGGGGCAAAAATGGAATAATGAAACCCAAAGAGCTTTTATGGAGCTATTGAGAGAGGAAAACTTTTTCAATGGCGAAGGTGCAAATGACCCATCATTTAGTGCAAGAGACAGAATTAACAGAGCACCAAAAGCACTTGGTTTTGTCATTCTTTCCCCGACAATTCAACTCACACCAGCAGGAGAAGAACTTGTAAACTCAAGAAGAAAAGATGAAATATTTTTAAGACAATTACTCAAATTTCAAGTTCCTTCGCCATTTCATAAACCAACTGCAAATTCAGCAAAATTTTGGGTAAAACCGTATCTCGAGTTTTTCAGACTCATTAGACATTTTGGTTCCTTGAAGTTTGACGAGTTAATGATGTTTGGCTTGCAATTGGTTGACTACAGGGAATTTGACACAATAGTTGAGAAAATCAATCAATTCAGAATTGCAAAAGCACAAAACGAAGGTAACTACAAACGCTTTCGAGCTGAATATTTTGATAGAGAATTAAGAGAGATTTATAGCGAAGATATTAGT
>CAZEBL010000036.1:0-11104 GCA_964510325.1 uncultured Melioribacter sp.
TGGTGAATATGAGGGTTCGTTTATCAGATCGTAATGAATCAAGCCATTATCTTTATATCTGGTAGTTATTAATGTTATCAATGTTTTCTGCCAGTCGAGTGCGCGGGGTTCCAGATATGGATTGGTTCCTCCGTTTAGAGGTGGAGTAAAAGCAAAGAAATTGAAACAGACTACAATTTCATTTTTAACTGCGGTCATTACATAAGCATCTAATGCGCGTAAAAATGATTCGTCAACTGCACCTCTGTCCAGCATTATTCGAGACCACGAATTCCACAGTCCGGTTCTAATAAAATTAATTCCCGATCGCTTCATCCTTTCAAAATCTTTCATCCAGATATATGGATTCGGTTCAAACAAAAATTTGCGGTGAACATCGGAAGCCATATATGTAGTGCCGATAACAGGGAATACTTTTCCGTCTTTGCGTAGCCAGTCTTTTGAAACTGTTATTCGAGGAGTATTAAATAAATGGTTTTTATCACGCACCCAGAATCCGGTAACTATTTTATTGTTCTGCTGATTAATATTTTCAGCTTCTATATCAACGGAATAAAATCCGGCAGAATAGTATCCATCAAGGGAAATTGTTGCAGTTTTAAAATCGTTAGTTCCGGTTAACTGATATTTTTTAGTTAACAAGACTTTGTTTTTATCATTACGGAGAGTTACGTTTATATTAACCGGCTTATTAGAAGAGTTGGATGGTTGAAAGAGATTTATTCTTATTAAAGGGATCTCATTATTGTAGATAGATGCGAAGATTGGATTTGCAGTAAATTCGAATGCACCTTGTAAAGCTCTATCAATAAGTTTTTTAATTAAAGAAATAGAATGTTTTGCATTACTTGTTGAAAAGATCCATCGGCCGCCTACACTACTTCCCTGAAGCCGGTCGATTTCTATAATCGGGGCAGCAAAAGGGTAATTGCTTTTATTTATCATGTGGACTAATGGACGAACAATCGCATCGCGTGGACCAGAAGAACCATCCTCTGTGGCAAATTCTTTTTGTATTGTAAAACGGTAGGTTAGTTCATAAACAGCTGATGGATTTGTAAGTTCGTTTTCGTTAAACAAAAAATTATTCATTACAACATTTTTAACGGGCGAATAGAATTCTTCTGATTTCAATTCAATTTTTTCAGCCGGGCCTATCATTAGCTTACGGGCAAATGTCTGTTGTGGTAATCCTAAAGTCCAGACTGAATCTTGCTGAAGGACGGGCAGATAAAATGGAGAACCGCCAATGTTTACAATACTTCCACCATCGTTAAGGAAACTCAATATCGCTTGCCATGCATCCAGAGGGAAAGCCGAACCGTAAGGAAGAACAAGTAAAGAAAAATTTTTTGTATTAAGATTACTATTTAACGATTGAACACTTTTAAGAACTTGCGAGTTGTAATTGCTTGCGAGTTTCTCTAATTCATTATTACCAATTGGAGGAATATCTGCGGTGGGAAAATTATCGGCAATAAAGAATGCAACCTTTTTAGGAGATTGCTGAGAAGAAATAATTGTTGAGAAAATTAAAAAGAACAAAAAAATTAATTTTACATATCTCATAGTGTTTTTAATATTAAAAAAGCTGTTTAAAAATATTTTCTATTAATTATCAAGAAAAAGAACATTTGCCGGAATCGGCTTTTTTCGGAACCCGGGACCTTCATATTCAACTCGTAATTCCTGTGATCCGGTCTTTTCGAAATAATATATCTTGAAAGGATGATTGCCAGACTCTAAAAATATTTTTCCGGATACTTCCTTACTTGAATGCAAACCGTCGTTATCAATTAGCAGTTGATTATCAATAAATAGTTTGCTTCCGTCATCTGATGTTAGATAAAAAGTATAATCGCCCGTTTTTTCAATTTTTATAAATCCATAGATATCAGCCCCATAGAAATCTTCGCGCGGCTCTATTGATCTTAAACCAAGCTTATTTATTTTACCTTTTTTATCAGGCTTCATCTCCCATAACTTTGGAAGGACATCCCAATCCCCTTCGTAATAATTGTAGTGCAATCCATTGACCGTTGTATCAATAAAGCTGATCTGCAATGTTGCAGTAGGACTACTCATTCCATTGGCAAGTATCGTTTTCGATTTCAATAAAACAGGAGATGTAAATTGTAGTGGCTCGCTGTATTGGCTAGAATTAATATCCGGCTCGGTACCGTCAACAGTATAATAAATTTTAGCTGACTTAATCTGTGAATTAAGAAAAACTTTATCGTTTGTGTTAAGAACAAGCTCACCCGCTTCGTTGATTGGCAGGGGCACTCTAAAATTATAACCTTTCTTTGTAAGTAACTCATAGTGAATGGACATTCTTCCAAAAAAATCCTGGAGGTTTTTGGACTTTGCCGGTGACCATACGACTTCGCTTAATGCGCATAAGCGTGGTAAAAGCATATACTCAATGTGATCTGTTGTTTTAATTTGCTCTGTCCACAAATTTGCCTGAGCGCCCATTATATATTTTGCTTCTTCCTCATTTAATTGAGCCGGCACCGGTTCAAAGGAATAAACTTTTTCTAAAGGGGTATAACCTCCAAATGCTTTCGGTTCTCCGCTCAGTCCCTGATAATGATCAAAATAACAATGTGTTCCCGGGGACATAACAACATTATGCTTCAATTGTGCTGCGGAAATGCCACCTTCTGTTCCGCGCCAGCTCATTACAGCAGCATTTGGTGCAAGACCTCCTTCAAGTATTTCATCCCAGCCGATAATTTTTTTCCCTTTGCTGTTTAGAAATTTTTCTATACGCTGAATAAAATAACTTTGTAGTTCATGCTCATTGTTAAGGTTTTCTGCTTTAATTCTCGTCTGGCACAATTCACATTTTTCCCATCGTGTTTTTGGAACCTCATCTCCGCCGATATGAATATATTCACTCGGAAATAATTCAATAACTTCTGTTAAAATATTTTCAAGAAACTCGAACGTTTTATCGTTTCCAGCACAAAAGACATCATCATAAACACCCCATATAGTTCCAACTTCAAATGGTCCTCCCGTGCATGAAAACTCTGGATATGCTGTAAGTGCTGCAAGTGCGTGCCCGGGCATTTCAATTTCAGGTACAACAGTTATGTATTTTGATTTTGCATACTCAACTACTTCACGTATTTGTTCCTGAGTATAAAAACCTCCAAGCGGTTTTCCATCGCCCATGGTTTCTTTTCTGATAGAACCAACCTGAGTAAGCTTAGGATATTTTTTGATTTCAATCCGCCATCCCTGATCCTCTGTTAAATGCCAGTGAAAAGTGTTCATCTTATATGTTGCAAGGATATCAATGTATTTCTTAACAAACTCGACCGGAAAGAAATGACGGCATACATCAAGGTGGACACCGCGCCATTTGAAACGAGGGGAATCTTCAATTAATCCGCATTGTAATAAAATCTCTTTCGATTTTTCAAGCGGGAACATCTGCATCAAGGTTTGTATTCCGTAAAATATTCCGGCCCCTGTTTTCGCCTTTACTGAAATGTTATTTGATGCTATTGATAATTGATACCCTTCTTCACTGTTTATGGTGGGATCGAGAATTAATTTAATTGAATTTACCCCGCTTCCATTAGCAACTATTTTAGAACCTATTATTTCCGAAATCGAATTACCAAGAAGTTCTGCTAATTGATTGAGCTCTTTGTTTTGTGGAGATATTGAAATGGATGTTCTGCTGTTAATACTAAAATTACCTTCAAAACTTGAATATGAAACGGGTTTAGGAATAACGGGAAGAGTCTGTAAAATAATTTCTGAAGGAAAAGTAACTAATAAAACGAATGCAAAAATTATTGATGTGATTTTTTGTTTCATCGGGTTCTCGGATTTTTATTTGTTGCTAATTTTGTTAAATCGTGAATACATTTTTATTACTGTATAAGTTACCCCGGATAATAATATTATAAGATAAATCCACATTGTGTTGCCAAGGTCGTATGTCCGGTTCAGGTTTGCAATATAAACTTCCCTGAAAACCAATAATATAAATACGATTGTAAGTGTCCCCAGCCAGTAGATAAAATTCTTTATTGAATTAATCGATTCCTCTTTCCTATCGGGATCTAACCAGTATTTTTTATTTGGAAGGTTTATCATTTTTTCGGGAATTTTATTAATAAAAATATTAATAACGGAAAACAAAACAGCTATTGAGAGCATAATCAAATAATAGGCAAGGAAATAAGAGCTTTTATTCATCCACTCGTCAGCGCGTCCGCTTATATTAAAATGGGATGCAATTTCTTCGGGCAGACTGTTACAATAAAAAGCCGGGATAACAAGCGAAATGATTACAACAAAATAATAGATCAGCAGTGGATATTTTGAGTTGTTCATAACAACCGGAATATTTGTAACTAAAAATTAGGAAAAAATAATTTATACAAAAGAGCCAGTAAAATTAATCTATATTTAGTTTATTGCTGGATTTTATCTGGATCAATTCCAAATTGTGAAAGATGATGTGTAAAATGCTTTTTGTGGAATATTTCCCACTCCGTTTTGTTTAGTTCTCCAAATGTTGGATTAGTAATTAAAGCATCCGGATTATTTTCAAAAAATTTACGAAAGTCTTCAATTTCTGTTTTTAAGCCGGCAATCGCATCTTCCAGACTGTTAAATTGAAGCGGTTGAAGTCCTTCGCCAATTAAAGGGTTGACGAAATTTTTAGGTAGAGGCCGATCGCTTAATAAAAATCTTTTTAAAGTTGGAATTTTTTCAGGTGGATTAAAGCACTCAACTTTTATTTTAGTGTTGCTCACCTTTGCTGTAAGTAATAAATGCTCAACCATGTGCTGGGGGGTCATAATTCCCCAAAGTGGTTTTGTCTCGGAAGATAATTTTTCTATCGCATTTAAAAATAGATTTAAATCCTTTTCCACAATAGTTCTTTCTCTTATTTTGGATTACAACCTAATTATTGATGGTGAATATTACAAACAGTATTAATCCGGCCCGTTCTATTTTATTTAATTTTGTTTCGAATAATAACTTTTTTCTTGAAGGAAAATTTAATTATGTTTATCATAATACAAGAATATTTTAATAAAAACTTTTTCTGGATTACTTAAAAAGTATCGGAAGAAATTATGGGCACACAGCAATTATTAATGATACTGGTTGGTGTTATTGTGGTAGGATTAATGGTTGTAACTGGCATTTCTATTGTAAGAACATATTATGAAACAACAAATAGAGATCAATTAATCAGTACATTAAATGATTTAGCCCTCCTGGCTCAACAACATTATAAAAAACCTTATGAACAAGGAGGGGGCGGGGGAGTATATACAAGATTTACAATCCCGCGTCAATTAAGAACAACAACAGCGGGGAATTTCAGTGCTTCAGTTAGAGCAACAAGAGTTGATTTTACAGCAACCGGAAAAGAGATTGGCAGAAATGGTAGAACGGTTGTAAGAGTAACAGCAAGAGCAGATAGAAATGGAATACGATTTACTATAACAAATTAGTTAAAGTGAACGTGGAAAACGAAAACACAAATTATGTTAAATACCTTATAGAACTTTCGCAATCGGGAAGGAAGAATGCTTTTTTTGACCTTTGTGAAATTAATTTAAGGAATGTTTTTACTGTAGTATACCGGCTCTATCCGGATTATGAAAAAGCACAACAGATAACTCTTAAAACTTTCCTTATTGCATGGGAAAACATTAAGTCGTTCGATTCAAAAAAATCATATATACTCTGGCTAAAAAGTGTTGCAATTAAATCAGCAATTAGGGAGTTATCAAAATCGGGTACATCATTAAGCCCCTTAAAAGGGAAGACCATTTATGCACACGAACATGAGAGAATTGAAAATCTAATAATTAATCTTCCAAACGAAGACCGGATTATCTTTGTGCTTCACGATTTGGAAGGATATAATTACGATGAAATGAAAAGTTTTTTAGAAGAGTATACACCGGATGAAATTAAATCGAAATTAATTGATATACGAGAACGCCTGATGAGAGACCTGAACTTATGAATTGCGAAGAGATTAAAATAAGCTTGCACGATTTTGTTGATGAATTGCTGGATGATAACCGAAAAAGAGAAATAGAAGCGCACCTAAAAACATGTAATAACTGTTTTGCTGAATACAAAAGGATGAAAAAGTTTTTTGATAAGTTGAAAGACATGCCTTATACTATCGAGGCTCCTTCAAATTTAGTTGAAATACTTTCCGATGAACTTCTTAAAAAAGCTGTTGCCGAACAACAGGAAGAACGAGCAACTCCAAAAGTTAAAATAAACAAGCTTAAGCGTGAACAGGTTAAACAGGAGAAGTTACTAAAGAATTCACGCGGTGCATTTAGAAAAAGCCGTGTTACTAAATCAATCTTTACTACACGAATATCGGCTCCGGTTGTCCCAAGATTCGGAATGGAGTTTAAGAAAACAATTTTAACTTTGCTGCCAATTGTGCTCTTTGCTGTTGGATATTTCGTTTACGATTTCTCACTTATTAATTCTCCGTGGAAAGTTAGAACAATTACAGGTAATGTCCTTATAAACGGGCAAATTAGAACAAACGAACGTTGGGAAGAAAATGAAAGTATGGTTACCGATAGTTATTCCAAAGCAGTAATAAATGTTCCGAAGACAGGAAGAATAGAGGTTGATCCTAATTCATTTTTAATTTTGCTAAAGGCAAAAGATAATGGTAATAGAATTAAATTTTTAAAAGGTTCGATAAGAGTAATTAATAGCAATTTACTACCTTATCTTACAATTGAGATAGAGAATTTCCTGATATACGATAGAGGCGGAACATTTGAAATTACAATTGATGATAATTCATATACAAATCTTACCGTTGAATATGGATATCTGGAAATAGAACAGAAGGGAAGAAAGTTTTTTGTTGACGAGGGCTATACTTGTCAAATCCGACCTAAGACTCACCCGGGAGTTCCTTTTAGGGTTGATGCTCCGGATGAATTTAAAAGTGAAATAAGAAAACTGGATTACGAGGGAGGCGGGGACGAATCGGTTCAAAAAATAGTTTCTATTGCAACTGAAAGCGACATGCTGACATTATTGGGATTAATCCCGAAGTCATCCGAGTCGATTAGACCCATAATCTTCAATAAAATTTATGCTTATTATCCTCCGCCACCCGGAGTAACTTTAGAAGGAATAGTAAAGCTCGATCCGGATATGCTCGAAAAATGGTGGTTCGAGATTGAGTGGCAAATCTGATTTTTATACTTTATCAATACTTAATAAAGAATGATCTTCTTCAATATTCTCGATCTCTTCTTTCAAGCGCGGTAAAATATTTAAAACCAATAAACCGAGTGGACCTGATACAAATCCGATAAGAAACCAATTCTTAGTGAATCGATCCTGTTTTTTTGCAGTGTAAGAACACAACGATCCGAAAATTAATCCGGATATTGCCAGCCATAAACCAATCATAATTACTCCTTTTTTAATACAATAATAAGAAAGCATTATTATCAAATTGTTAAGTAATTAATAAGAAATTGTTAAGTATCGGCACCGGTTTAATTCCTTAGAAAAGCATTATAATGCTTTTGAATGAGGTTAGAAATAAAAGCCAAATAGTGTCAAATAAAATGAATAGAAAAATTTTTGGATTTTAATTCGTGTTGGGGATAATAATATTTGCATTGTCACTGCGGGGGATCTCTTTCGGGAGAAGAGATGATTGTGGTGAAGTTAATTCACAAGAAAGGGTTAATAACCGCAATCTCCGTAAACATACGGAGGCCGCAGTGACAATAAATATTTAAGTAGCATATCTTAATCCTGCGCAATTAAAATGCTGTTCTAAAGAGAGCACACATTTCGGTATAAATCTTATAAATATTTACTTTTATTAAAAATTAGAGTAGCTTATTCTCATAAAGTATGTTTACAATTAACAAAATGAGCAAAGTTACATACAGGATTTATCTTAGCATTATCTTTTTGTTTTATGTAATCTCGGGGTGCGGGAATGAATCAGTAACAGATTATCATCTCTATCCATCCGATACAGACATGCCCTCTTCAATTGACACAATTAAAATAAATTATGAACAATTCTTAGAAACCAAATATGGAGCGCGTTATCCATTCCTTAAAGTTAATGACGAATTTTTCTTTTTCGAAAAAAATTACTTGCAGATATTAAAATATAATATCACGCAGAATAAATGGTCTGCAAACTTTGAATATAGCACAGATGATTATAAATCACAGGACAAGTATTTCTATACTGACGGGGATTCGATTCTGATGGTGAGTTATATAGTTAATGCTAGTGGCCACGAATTTGACATTTATGCTCTGAATAAAGAAAGTCTTAAGCTAAAAACTTTAAAAAAAGGTATTAATATTACTACAGATATTGGAAATGAAGTCCAATCTTTTTCATTATTGTATAAAAATAAAATTATAATAGTAGTAACATCTGAACAGAAAATAATAATTATAGATTTAAAGACGTTTAACGTAAATACAGTTAAGAAATCACCGGAATTGACAATTTATAGTAGCTCGGTAAGTAATGCTGTAATGAAAGGGATGGTAAATGGCAGTGCATATATCTACTATTATCAATTTAAAAAATTTTTCAAATTTGATCTTGATACTTTATCGTTTGTTGAAATACCGGTTCCCAAATATATCTCTTATAGAATGAGTAGCGTATGGGAAAGAGGTGCTTTGATTGAAAATGTGTTCTGTTTCTGGCCAACTGGTTACGATTATACATTTTGTTTTGATATAATTAAAAACAACTGGTTGCTCGAAAAGCGTAATCCTTTTTATGAGGGGATGTACATTCCACTCGATTATTTTCAGGAAAATCAATATAGTTACTACAAACAGGGAAATTATATAATCAGAATGAGTATCAAGAAATAGTTTATAGTTTTTACAAAAGGAGCAATCCAAACTGAAGCATTTTTATCACCCAATCAGGAATTCCGATTAACTGACCAAGACTTTTCACCTTGTACCACCAGCAATCATCATAATTTTTCTGAAGGATACCCATCAACATCTCTTTATTCTTTTTATAAGCAATCAATTGATTTTTACTAAGTCCACTTGCCAACTCTTCTTGTGTAAAATTTTCGTATTGGAATCCATCGCTTAAAACATATTTTATTTTGTCCAGCGTATAAAAATTGCTTGATAAAATTGTTTTCAATTCCAGCAAAGGTTTCTTTCGGAGAGTATCATTTTCTTTGCTTACGATAATCTGCTTTAGTGAGTCTTTCATCTGGATCTTTTTGGTTGTATCACTGATTGATTTGATTGATTGGGCATTAATGGAGGATAAAAGAAAAAGAATTATTAATGGTAAATATCTCACAAGTGAAATGTTTTATTGTTTTCATTATACTTTGAATGGAAGGATCAGTTCCTTTGGATGGGAAAATAATTTCAGTCCCGAAAGAGCAGATTTTTCCGGGACTGATTTGGCAAGATTATTTCTTTGAATCGATTTGCTTCAATAATTCATCGCAAGCAGCTTTCAACTGTTCATCAACACCTTTAGAAATCCAGTTAATAGAATTTTCAAGAATAATATCTGGAACAGCCGGACCGAGTTCCTGATTTTTATCGGTTGCTTTTGTAAACCAACCCCTAAATGGCAGACGGACAAATGAGCCATCAATTAATCCTTTACCTCCGGTTGAAATTACAGAACCGTTTGTAGGGTAGCCAACGAGCTTTCCAATACCAAGAGTTTTATAAGCGTGGGAGAATATTTCTGCGTTTGAATAACTTCCTTCGTTGCAGAGTGCAATAGAAGGTTTAGTCCACGCTGCAAATACAAGCCGTTCTCCTAATGGATAGTATTTGCGGTATTTCAGTTTATCCTTTTCAAGATCATTGCTTGCACCGCGCGGAATTGTATAAGCATGCTGTTTGTAATTCAGAACGGTCATTAAATAATCTGTCGTTGAACCGCCTCCGTTGTAACGAACATCAATCAGTAATCCTTCCTTACCATATCCGGCAGCAGTTAATTCTCTTTCGAATACTTCAAAGCTTGGAAAATCCATTCCCTGAATATGTATATATCCTAATCTTCCGTTAGAATATTTATCAACCAGTTTTTTTCTCTCTGCAACCCACTCGGAATACATTAACTGGCGTAGTGTTGCGGTTGGGCGAATTACAACTTCTCTTTCTTTTCCATCTTTACTTTTTACAGTCAGTAAAACTTTTTCGTCAGCTTTTGTATTCAGCATTTCATAGAAATTATTTTCAGGATTAAATGTTGATCCATCAACAGCAGTGATAAGATCATCAACAAAAAGTTTGCTGGTAGATTTATCTGCCGGGGAATCAGGTATTACACGTAATACTTTCATTCCATCACTTGTTGGAGTTAATTCAACCCCGAGTAAACCGGTTGCATCTCTTTGTGTTTCGCCGCGCTCGGGAGAATTAAATCCCATATGACTTGCATTTAACTCACCGAGCATATTATTGAACATGTCGCGTAAATCGTTATTGGTTGAAGCCATCAAGCATAAGTCGCGGTATTTTTTGTGCAATGCATTCCAATCATTACCATGATATTGCGGATCATAGAAACCATCCCGGATTGCACGCCATGCTTCTTCAAAAATCTGTTTCCGTTCAGCCGGATAATCAATTTTCATTTTAGCCGAATATAGAAGAGCTTCCGGTTTATCAGCTTTAATATCGTGCCTTGTAAGTGAACCGCCCATTTTCATGTAATATAGATACTTGCCTTCTTTATCAATGCTAACATTCATCGGATTGGAACCGCCCTTGGTAAGTTCTTTAAGATCTTTCCCATCCCACTTAATACTATAAAGATCTCTCCCTTTTGCAGTGCTGCTTTGACCGGTGTAGAAGAATGTTTCGCCATCTTTAGAAATTACCAGGTTCCCTTCATTACCCGGAAAGTTTGTTACCTGAACAATACGTTCGTGAATTCTATCAAAATCAATTTTGATCGATTTTACTTTCGGTTCATCCTTTTTAGCTTTATCATCTTTAGATTTATCATCGGCAGGTTTTGGTGCGGCAGGTTTATCTGCAACCGGTTCTTTTTCATCCCAATCCTGTTTTGTTT
>CAZEBL010000036.1:11114-15815 GCA_964510325.1 uncultured Melioribacter sp.
TCCACAAAACAGGGGCCAATGGCCCCTGTTTTGTTTTTTCCCAATCCTCTTTTTTCAACCATACAAACCATATGTCTGTGCTTCTGTTATTTCTTTCAGAAGTGAAACCGAGTTTTGATCCATCTGCACTCCAAAACGGATTCCCATCAGAACGCGGATGCATGGTTACATTAACGGGTTTCATAGAATTATCTGCGGCATGAATGAATACTTCTTCATTAAAATAGAGGTCTTCCTGTGAATAAGCGAGCCACTTATCATCCGGACTCCAGGTTATATTTTGAGGAGCATTCCAGCCTTTGTGCAGAATTTTTTCGTTGCTCATTTTTCCATCGCTTGCAATTTCTGCAACAACAAATTCTTTTACATCTTTACCCCTTATGTAAGCAATTTTCTTTCCGTCGTTTGATATTACCGGCGAGGTTTCATCGCCATCGGTTTTTGTAAGTCTTACAATGCTGTGTTTTAGCGATTTGAAAATGTTCGGCTGCTTAGGATCAGCGGACTTAAGCAAATAGAATTCGTAGTTATTGTCCTCACGGTCTGATGCAAATATTAATGTTGTATCGCTAAGCCATGCAAAGTCTAAATCGCGGTAGGGTGAATCTGACACATTAATACTTCTCGATTTATCTTTATCAGCTTCTTTAATAAATATTTCTCCGCGTATTGAGAATGCTAACAATTTTCCGTTTGGAGATACTTCATAGGCAGTCGAGTTATTGTTAAAAGTTTTTATTTCAACTGGATCGAAACGGTCGTCTGCACTTATAAAGACATCTACCTTCTTTGCACTTCCACCGGATGTTTTCATCAGGAAAATATTTTTCTCCTGTTCGTAAACAATAGATGTTCCATCTGACGACAGAGAGAAGTAGCGGATTGAATGGTCTTTAACATTTGTTAATTGTTCCGGTTTGCCAGTTGCTTTGCCGTTATCATCAATTTTGATTTTGTAGATATTATAATTGCCGCTGATAGAACTCATAAAATAAATTGTTCTGTTATCGCTCCATTGAGGCATGATATCATTTGTTTCGTTACTCACAAGCTTAGAATATGTTTTTGATTTTGTATCGTAGAGCCAGATGTCTCTGTTTGATGGACCTTTATAATCTTCTCTGAACACAGGGTTAATATCGCCGCGGACAAATGCGAGGAATCTTCCATCAGGTGAATAAGCCGGATCGAAACCGACAGCATCCAAAACACGCATTTCAGTTCCACCGTTTGAAGAAATAGAATAGACTTCTTGCGGTCTTTCAATCTGATTAAACTCACGCGTTGTAGAAAAAATTATATTTCCATCTTTAGTCCAGCTCGAGATATTATCGGCAGCAGAATGGAAAGTTAAACGCTTCGGAATTCCGCCATCGGTGGGCATTACAAATATATCGTTGTTGCCGTAACGGTTGCCGGAGAATGCAATCAATTTGCCGTCGTAAGAAAATTTTGGATTAGCTTCATAAGCTTCATGAATAGTTAAACGTGTTGCTTTTCCTCCGGCAGAAGGAACGGTCCATATATCACCCTGATATGAGAAGGCGATTTTGGATCCATCGTTATTTAATGCCGGAAACCGCAAGAGCAGTTCTTCCTGAGCTTGTAATAGTGTAAATGCAAAAAGGAATAATGGAATTATGGAAAAATGAAAAATTGAAAATGGTCGCTTCATCGTGACCCCCTTAGTTAATAATGTTTTGGCAAAAATATAATTAATAGGTGAGAGGGGCAAAGTTAAAATCAAGAATTAAAAATCAAGAAACAAACAACAAGAAACAAACAACAAAGAACAAACAACAAAGAACCAGAAATAAAAATCGAAGAACACGTGACTATGCCGTTGAACTTTAAAGACAAAAATACACTGTTGATAGAGATAGTTGTTTTGAGTAAGTTTATTCAGCTTTAAAATTACATTAATCAACAACTTCCGCATCTTCCATTAACTTCTTGTTTAAGAGGGGGAATGTAATGGATACTCTTCAATTCACTCACCATAATGAGATTGTTAAAATCGTTTCTGGATTAAAATCTCTGGGAATTGATAAAAAAATCTTTTCGGATACTATCGATGAAAATGGAAATCAGTATGTTGACCTTGTTCAGGAAGGCGGGGGAGTGCTTGGTATTGCACTTCTCGGTTACACTTATATACTTGAACAAATGGGAATTAGATTTTTTAGTCTTGCCGGAACTTCCGCCGGCGCTATTAATACGCTTATTCTTTCTGTTGCCGGCAGAGTGGAAGATGAAAAAAGCGAAAAGATTCTTAAGATACTTACAGAAAAAAATCTGCTTGATCTTGTTGACGGACCTTATTCTGTTAAGAAATTATTTGATTCACTATTGGGGGATTCCTGGATCGGCACAAAAGTTTTATGGGGTTTATGTGCACTTCCGCATTTAGTAAAATATAAGGGATTAAATCCGGGGAAAAATTTTCTTAAATGGATTACCGGCATAATATCTGAGAACCAAATTTCTACAACAAGAGATCTTCTAAAAAAAAGAGTTAAACCGGCATCGCTTCAACTCAGAAAAAATGTTGAAGGGAATACTAAGGATCTTATACCAAAGCTAAAAATTATTGCTGCAGATATAACCACCGAGTCAAGAGTCATTTTCCCGGAGATGAACAAATTATTCTGGAACGAACCTGATAATGTTAACCCGGCTTACTTTTTACGAGCATCGATGTCTATTCCTCTGTTCTTCTATCCTTTCGAAGTTACAATTGGCGATAAAGTGAAAAAGAGCGACTGGGAAGAGCTTGTGAAGTATAGAGGCGCTCTTCCGGACAAAGTAAGTTTTGTTGATGGCGGTGTAATGTCCAACTTCCCGATAGATGTCTTTCATAACAGAGCTCGTGTGCCGCGCCTTCCTACATTCGGCGTTAAACTTGGCGACGACCGCGACAAAGCGAACAAATCAGGCAGCATCCCTCAATTCTTAATGTCTATATTCAATAGTGCCCGGCATGTTCTCGACTATCAATTCCTGTTAAAGAATGAAGATTATGAAAAGCTGATTACTAAAATTGATGTGGGCGAACATAACTGGTTAAATTTTTCAATTAGCGACGATGATAAAGTTGATCTCTTCATCCGCGGTGCAAAAGCTGCTGCGGACTTTCTAAGAAAATTTGATTGGGAAGAATATAAAGAGATTAGAGGGAAGATGGTAATAGTAACAGGGGCTTTATAAAAAATTCCTAATTAATATCACAATAAATTATATACAAAATGAAAATTAAATTTAGTATTGTGAAGGGATAAAAGTTTTTGAAAATAATATAATAGTGAGATTTTATTTTACTAATTATATCCAACGGTGTATATTATGGCTACAAAAACAGCCGTATGGCTACTATAAGAGCCGGAATAAAAAATGATAATTAATAACGTTTTAGAGCACATCTTTAGCTCGCCAAGCAATGTTAGTGTTCTTCGAACGCTCAATTCAAGAATGGTTGGAATCTCCGGTCGTGAAGTTGCGCGTATATCTAAACTAAGTAACAGAACTGTCCAGAGCGTTCTTGCAAATTTGGAATCCCTTGGTTTGGTGAATAGAACTATTGGTGGAAGAGATCATTTGCTCACACTTAACCGCAATAATAAAATAGAATAGAAGCAGTGTTGAATACGTTTCCGGTTCTTAAAGAAAGATTCAAACAAACCGCCGGTTCGTTGAGTGGTGGTGAAAAACAAATGCTCGCGCTGGCACGTGCTTTAATTCCAGAGCCAAAACTTCTGTTGCTTGACGAGCCCTCTCTTGGTCTTGCCCCGAATTTATTGAATGATGTATTTGAGAAGATTGTTGAGATAAACAAAACAATGAAATTGTCAATGCTTATTGTTGAACAGAAAGTTCGTGAGGTTCTGGCTATTTCGAATAAAGTCTATTCAATAAAACTTGGTAAAGTTGCTTTTGAAGGAAAACCTGAAGAACTTCTTTCAAATAAGGAGAAATTAAAGGAGTTGTTTTTATAGTTTTTAGTAAAAAAATAGATTCTTCATTTTACATGGGCCGTTCATTCGCTTAGATCCTTCAACCGATAAATCGGGTTCAGGATGACTCTTTGGGTCACTTCACATACTTCGCAATAAATTCTTCTACTTCCGGTAATCCGCTCTGGTAAATTAAATATCCGTTACTCGGTTCACGTTCAGTAATTTCACCGGCAATTCTTGATTCTAAATAACCGTCCATATATCTTTGTAAAGAAAACTTTACATATGTAAACATTTCCTAACATAAATTATGATAATACATAAGCCGTTAAATGAAATATTTTCCACTTATTCAAACATTGCCGTTATCCGTGAGTTACGTTATACGAGAAATGGTTTTACAGGAAGAGAAATTGCAAAGAGAGTCGGTCTAAGCGCTCCTGCGGTTCTTAGTGCTCTTTCACATCTTGAATCTCTCAAAATTATTAAACGGCAGATTGGCGGACGCGACCATCTTTTTACTCTCGATTTCAATAATTATTTTGTTAAAAAAATAATTTCTCCTATGCTGGAGGCGGAAAATCAATTTTTCGAATTGATCAAATCGCAATTAAAGAAATACCTGTCAAAGGCATCTACATCTCTAATAAATCCTCCCCATTTACTATTGCATTTATTATCTTCAGCAAAAGGATCACCCCAGTAGTCCTTCCAATCCCAACGCTCCCGAGGGATCTCCCGTATAGCT
>CAZEBL010000037.1:0-15756 GCA_964510325.1 uncultured Melioribacter sp.
GATGGTAGAACCGTTCACGGCATTTTTGTATCCGGCCGTGAACTTCCATTCAGCGGCTTTATTTTTTTAAACAAAAGGAGGTTCACAATGTATAGCAGTAAAATCGTTTTTCTAGAACAATCCAAAATTCCTACACACTAATACAATATTCTGTCCGATATTCCGGAACCGATGGCACCACCACTTCACCCAGCTACAAAAGAACCTGTAGGGCCACAGGATCTATCGGCAATTTTTCCGATGGATCTTATCTTACAGGAAGTATCATCCGAAAAATATATTGAAATACCCGATGAAGTTCTGGACTTATACAGAATTAGCCGTCCTACACCTTTGATTAGAGCATCTAATCTCGAAAAGTATCTTGACACACCTGCAAAAATATTTTTTAAGTATGAAGGTGCTAACCCAACCGGAAGTCATAAAACCAATACTTCTTATGCTCAGGCATATTACAATAAAAAAGCCGGAATAAAAAAACTTGTAACAGAAACAGGTGCAGGACAGTGGGGAAGTTCACTTGCAATGGCATGCAAACATTTTGGTTTAGAATGCGAAGTTTTTATGGTAAAGGTAAGTTATCACCAGAAACCTTATAGAAAAACATTAATGAACCTATTTGGTGCTGAAGTTCATGCAAGTCCATCATCACTTACCCATGCCGGTAGAAAAGTATTGGAAACAGATCCCGATTCTCCCGGGTCACTTGGAATTGCAATAAGCGAAGCAATAGAAAAAGCTGTTCAAAGAGATGATACAAATTATAGCCTAGGAAGTGTTTTAAATCATGTGCTATTGCATCAAACAATAATTGGAGAGGAAGCGCGAGTTCAATTTGAAATGATTGATGAATTCCCCGACGTTGTAATCGGTTGTGTAGGTGGCGGAAGTAATTTTGGAGGAATAGCATTTCCATTTCTAAGGGACAAACTCAATGGAACAAGAAAGGACCTCAAGGTAGTTGCTGTTGAACCCGAATCGTGTCCTACTCTCACAAAGGGAAAATTCGATTATGATTTTGGCGATGAAGCATGTATGACACCTCTCTTGAAAATGTACACACTCGGTCACGAGTTTATTCCGCCAAGTATTCATGCGGGTGGATTAAGATATCATGGTGCCGCACCTACAATTTCGCACCTATATAATCTTGGATTTATAGATGCTTCTGCATACAACCAGAATGATGTATTTGATGCAGCAAAAATATTTGCACAAACAGAAGGAATTGTTCCGGCTCCGGAAAGCTCGCACGCAATTAAAGAAGCTATCGAACAGGCAAACAAATGTAAAGTTGAAGGTAAGTCGAAAACAATATTGTTTAATCTATCCGGACATGGATTTTTGGATCTTGGTGCTTATGAAATGTATTTGAACAACAAATTGTAATTGCTAACTACAAATGCGGGGTAAATACTATTTATTCCGCATTTAGTTAATAAGGATAATTGTTATATCCATTACATTTGTGCCGGTGGGTCCGGTTTTTATAAGTCCGTCAACTTTATTAAAGAAGTTGTATGAATCATTATTATTAAGGTAATCTAAAATATCCAGGTTTTGCTCGATTGATTTTTTCATAATCTCTGTACATGCAATGGCGCCGGCAGCATCTGTTGGTCCATCGGTACCGTCGGTACCTATGCTCGCAATCAGGTAATCGAATTTTACATCACTCATTTCATTTAATGCAGAAAGAGCCAATTCCTGATTTCTTCCTCCTTTTCCATTACCTGTTATTGAGACAGTTGTTTCTCCACCAAATAAAAAGCATGCCGGACGGGGAAGCGGCTTATCTTCATTAAAAATCTGTCTGGCAATTTCTGCAGAAAATTTTCCAATCTCTCTTGCTTCACCTTGAATGTTATCTGAATACAATAAAACATTGTAGCCAAGAGATTCAGCCATTACTTTAGCATTAAGAAGAGCTTCTTTGTTATTACCAAGTATGATATTGGTTGTTCTTTCAAAAACTTTATTACCGGGTTTAATGGTTTCAGGAATTTTACCATCAATACCTTCTAAAATGTAGTTCAAAATATTTTTAGGTATATGCTCATTTATTTTATATTTTATCAGAATATTTAGTGCATCTTTAAATGTAGTAGGATCGGAAGAAGTAACTCCACCAGCAATTGCTTCCAGAGGATCATTAATAACATCGGATAATATTAAACTTATACAGGTTGCGGGAAAAATTGCTTCTGCAAGCCTTCCTCCTTTTATATTCGATAAGTGTCTTCTTACTATATTCATCTCTTCTATATTGGCACCGCTATTAAGTAGAAGCCTGAAAACCTCCTGAAGTTCATTCAAAAGAATTTGATCCGGCAATCTTTCAAGAAGAGCTGAACCGCCACCTGAAAGAAGGCATATAACCAGATCATTTTCGTTAGCTTCTTTTGCAAGTTTTAATATCTCTGTTCCGGCTCTTAAACTGTTTTCGTCAATAACAGGGTGCCCGCATTCAATAATTTTAATTTTCTCACACGGTGCTGAGTGATCATATTTTGTAGAGACTATTCCAGCATTTATTTTGTTTCCTAATAATCTTTCTAATTCGTAAGCCATAAAAGCCGATGCCTTACCGGTTCCTAAAACAAAAATCCTTTCATATTCATTCAGATTGATTTTTATATTATTCACCATTAAATGGTTTCCTTCAAGCATAACTTTTCTGTGAATTAACTCAACAGGTTTAACTGCATTGATAGCGGAATTGATGATCCGGTAAAGGTCTTCTTTTAATCTATTCATTTTGCCCTCGTACAAAGATAAAAATTATTTACAAGATGAATGATAATATTGTAAATTGTAAACCAAGAAATAAACTTTATGGAATTGTGTGAGTCCTTATCTTCAAGTATTCATTGGCAGTTTTTTATTAAGTATTGTTCATGCTCTAATACCAAGCCACTGGCTCCCTTTGGTTGCAATCGGTAAAGCAGAGAAATGGAGTTCTTCTGAAACAACTACAGTTGCAATTATAACTGCAGTCTCGCATACATTCAGTACCGTTGTTATAGGAATTATTGTTGGTCTGGTTGGTTATAAGCTTTCGGGGACTTATCACTACATAACCCACTATATTGCGCCGGTAATATTAATTGTTCTGGGACTGATCTATTTTTTTCTTGAGTACCGGCATAGTAAAATTAAGACTGCGCATCACCACCATCATGTTGATATTGATGGAATAGTTAAGAACAAGAAATCCAAGCGGTCAATTATAATTACATTAAGTATTGCAATGTTTTTTTCGCCATGTCTGGAAATAGAAGTATATTATTTTACTGCGAGCCGGTTAGGATGGATGGGTATAGGAATTGTTTCAACCGTTTATTTTTTTGTAACTGTAATTGGAATCGTATCGCTGGTTTACTTAGCATCCAGAGGAGTTCAGAAACTTAAATGGCATTTCCTGGAACATCATGAAAAATTGATTAGCGGTTTAATACTTATTCTTGTTGGACTCCTGGCGTTCTTTGTTGATTTTTAATTTATAACATTATGATTGATTGCTTTAATATTCGATGCGGTATGAAATACTTTTTTAGATATGCCGGGAAAATAAATATCTTACAATCATCAATTTAGGATGATCTGTTATCAATGAAAAAAATTTCTTTTGTAATAAACGGATTACTAAAGAATATAAACAGTAGAACCAAGGAGATTGAACTTCTACTCGGCAAAGACTTCGATATATCATTCCACATTTCACAAAAGAGTACCGATTCCATAAACCTATCGCGTAAGTGTATTGAAGAAGGAACCGATTATATTGTTGGTATAGGCGGAGACGGAACACTAAATGAGGTAATTAATGGCGTTATGCTGGCAGATAAAACGCAAAGAAAGAATGTTAAAGTGGGGCTTCTTCCAACCGGTTCAGGAAACGACTTTGCAAAATCGATGAATCTCGATAGCAAAGTTTCAACACTAAGAAGTTTGATTGAAAATGAAAAATCAATTGCTATTGATATCGGTAAAATTGAATGTAAGGACAATAATGGAAACGATTCGATACGTTACTTTAACAACATTGCAGATGTAGGACTTGGCGGAGAAGTTGTTGTAAAGGTTAATAAGAGCAGTAAATTATTTAGTCCAACTTTTAGATATCTTAAATCGTCAGTTGAAGCATTTTTTACATACAAAAAGAAAAAAATTAGATTTACCTCGCCTCACTTTACATGGGAGGGGGCGGTGTTAATTTTGTGTCTTGCAAATGCAAATTATTTTGGTAGCGGATTGGGAATTGCTCCACATGCTAAAGTAGATGATGGTAAAATGGCTGTTGTAATTGCTGGCGAAATTAGTCTTTTCGATTATCTTAGAAATTTATCACGAATTAGAAATAAAGAGGTTATTAAACATCCGGGGATAGTTTACCAGGAAGTAGAATCATGTACAATAGAACCTGTTGAAGATAATCTGCTGATTGAAACTGACGGAGAGCTTGCCGGTAACCTTCCGCTTAAAATGAGTATTCTGAATAAAGAGATAGAATTTCTTTCATCCAAAAAGTAGATGCTGTCTTAAAAGTAATTTTAGAATCACGCTGAATTATGTCGTAATGTGATTCTATTCAAAATTGTCAGTCTTCGATAAGCTCAAACTGACAATGAGAAACTTTTAAGACAGCCTCTTTTTTTATAAACCTACCTCGTTCAAAATATTTTTAGCACCCGAGAATTTATCCAATACCCAGAGAACATAACGGATATCAACACCGATTGAACGGCTGTAAGATTCATTCCATGCAAAGTCATTAATAGTTGCTTCAAACGCGCGGTCGAAGTTTACACCGATTAATCTTCCGTATGCATCAAGAATTGGAGAACCGCTATTACCTCCGGTGGTATCCATGTTGTAGAGCATTGCAATTGGAAGTTTATTTCTCTTTTTACTTACATATCTTCCGAAGTCCTTATTATCATAGAGTGTGCGGAGTCTATCCGGTATCGCAAACTCTTCTCCGCCGATAGAATTTTTTTCAATTACACCATCAATTGATGTAAACGGCTCCATATAAATTGCGTCTGCCGGCGAATATCCTTTAATATAACCGTAAGTTAAACGAAGTGTGCTATTTGCATCGGGAATAAAGTTTGTCTGCTTCCAGATCATCTTTACATCAACAAGATCACCATAAAGTTTATTTAATTTACCTTCATTACGTTCATTCAATTTTAGTAATGATTGATTCTGCATCCTTAATTTGTAAACAAACTCTAATAACGGATCTTTAAGTGATGCAAGTTCTTCCGGTTTTTTTGTTAAAAGGGAATTGAAGTATTCGCTCCCTTTTATTTTAGCACCAACTATTTCATTGTCAATAAAACCGGAAATTGTTTTATTGTTTTCACCAGGTGCGGATTTAAGGAATTCTTCAAGAGCTGAGATTTTTGATCCCTCACCAAATTTTATTGCATCAAGAAACATTTTGTTTAAAACAGTCTTTTCAAATTTTGTGTTGAGGTTATTGATATTACCAATCACTCTGCTTATTGTTTGCTTAACATTCTTTTCCTGAAAAGGTTGGGTCCTTTCATTCTCCGGTTTCTGCATCTCTTCGGAATAAGTAAAAATAAAATTGCCAAGCGAAAGAGTTGGTGACATATTGAAAATTTGTCTAAAGAAAAGATCTGCCTGGGCAGATTCGTTTACACTTTTATATACATCATTAATTTCGCTCAAAAGATTTCCGTAATTCGCTTTTAAATCGGGCTTAGATTGAATGAAGTTATTAAGCATTCTATCTTCTTCTTCTTTCTGAGCAACGAGATTTATTTTTTTAAGACCTTTTATTTTTCCTTTATAGTTCTTCATTGTATTTGCAAGACCCTTAATACGGTTTGCGGCTGCAAGTTCCAATTCCTTATCACCTTTGCTAATATCTTCTAATGTTTTGATTGCGAATTCGTACAGATCGGAAATATAAGGGAGAAGATAATCCTGTTGATACTTAACATATTGAGATGGTCTGTGTCGGAAAGTTCTTCCCGGGTAACCGAGAATGAAAACAAAATCATTCTCTTCAACACCATCGGGATTTATTTTCAAAAACTTTTTTGGTTTGTAAGGAACATTGTCTTTAGAATAAGTTGCTGCTTTTCCATCAGGTGCAACATATGCACGAAGCAAAGAAAAATCTCCGGTATGTCTTGGCCATACCCAGTTATCGGTTTCGCCGCCGAAATTACCGATTGATTGAGGCGGTGCGTACACTAACCGTACATCACGAATTATCCTGTATCTAAACAACACATAAGATTTGCCGGCAAACATTTCGGATACTTCGGCTACAATAGATTGCTCTTCATTATTTGCCGCTTGTGCAATCTCTCTTGATTTCTTTGCTATCGTTTGTGCGCGGAGAGAGGGGTCGCTAATGTTCTTAACTGCATCTAATACCTGACTGGAAACATCTTCATAAGATTCAAGAATACGACAAGAATTTCCCAATGCCGGAATTTCTTCTTCCATTGTTTGGGCATGGAATCCGTTTTCGAGATAATTTTTCTCTACAGTACTTGCTCTTACAATCGAACCATATGCACAATGATGATTTGTTATAATTAAACCTTTATCGGAAATAAACGATCCTGTGCAGCCGCCAACATTTACAAGTGCATCAATTAAACTTATTCCATCGGGATTGTAAACTTCTTTAGGATCAATCTTAAGTCCGGCTTTAACCAGATCAACTTTGTCAATTTCACTCAGCGGGTACATCCCTTCTTCCGGTGATGCTGGAATCATTCCAAGTATAAAAGAAAGAGTGATAATAAGTGTTAATAGTTTAACCGGTTTCAGAAAGTGTTTCTTAATAATCATTTCTACTCCATAGATTTTTCAAAAAGAATTTTTGCAACCGCAAAATAAACTATTGCAACCATACAATGGAAGTAAAATCCAACCTTCAATTTTAGCAGTTGTAAATGATCAATTCGGCTTTTAGGGCTCGATACTCCTTTTTGCGTCGGTATTATAAGATTTGCAAATCCCTAATATGACCTATTGTCCATGGAACTAATAATGAAACTTTCGGGTTATGAATTATGAATTTTACAAATGGAAAATGAATAAAAAAGCAATAATAATTGGAACAGGATTAGGAGGTCTTTCAACTGCTTTACGGCTTTCGTCAAAGGGTTATAAAGTTGTTCTTCTCGAAAAACATTCTACGCCCGGCGGCAGAATGAATATTATTGAAATGGATGGTTTCCGGTTTGATATGGGACCTTCTTTTATGAGCATGACTTATGAATTTGATGAATTGTTTAATGCAGTTGGAATAAAAAATCCTGTAGACTTTGAAGAACTCGAACCATTATATCAGGTTTACTTTGAAGGCAAAGATAAGCCTAGACGTATTTTTAAAGACTTGCAAAAACTGGAAGATGAATTCAAAGATCTTGAACCGGATCTTGCCTCTAAAGCAGATGCATATTTGAAAAGAGCCGCACAATTCTGGCATGATACCGAAGACAAAGTTGTTAAGTCCAATTTTGATAGCATGTTAAAATATCTACTCAAGCTTTCAACTGTTCCGTGGAAACACATTCCATACCTCTACAAAACAATGTGGAGCGAAGTAGATAAACAATTCAAATCCGAAGAAGTAAAAATTATTTTTTCATTAGTTGCATTTTTTCTTGGAGCAACTCCATTCCAGACACCGGCAATCTATTCATTGCTAAATTACACTGAGATGAGGCATAACGGTTACTGGCGCATTAAAGGGGGTATGTACCGGCTAATTGAGGAATTGGTTAAGATACTTAAGGAAAGAGGAGTTGAATTCCATTACAATACTGAAGTGGTTAGTATTGATTCTAACAACGGCAGATTATATGAAGTGATTGATCAGAATGGAAAAAGATGGAGTGCAGATATTTTTGTTTCTAATGCTGACGCAGCTTCTTTCCGTGGTCAGATATTAGGACGTAAAAAATTTAATGAAGATAAACTTGATAAGATGCACTGGACTTTGGCACCATTTACAATTTATCTTGGAGTTAAAGGTAAAGTAAAGAATCTTGAACATCATAACTATTTTCTTGGAAGCAATTTTAAGGGTTATGCCGATACAATTTTTACTTCTTCTATTGCTCCTCAAAAACCGTATTACTATGTAAACGTTTTATCTAAATCAGATAATACCTGTGCCCCGGAAGGTTGCGAGAATATTTTTATTCTATGTCCTGTACCAGATCTCCGTTATAAAAAAGATTGGAGCGATAAAGAAGTTCTTGCTAAAACCATAATTGATGACTTATCCAAACGAATTGATTTTGATCTTTCTGCTAATACAATGGTTAAGAAAATATTAGCACCGGATGATTGGGCAAATATGCTTAATCTTTACAAAGGTTCAGGATTAGGTTTAGCTCACGATATTAATCAGGTTGGTGCATTCAGACCTAAGAATAAGGACGAACATTTCAGTAATTTATATTATGTGGGGGCATCAACAACACCCGGTACAGGTTTACCGATGGTGGTAATAAGCTCACGATTAGTAACAGAGAGGATATTTAATGATTCAACTTTATCATAACACATCGTTTGCGATGAGTAAAAAATTAACGAATGCTTACAGCACTTCGTTCAGTCTTGGTATAAGAGTCTTTGCCAAAGAATATCGCGACCCTATCTATGCCATTTATGGATTTGTCCGCGTAGCAGATGAAATTGTTGATTCATTCCACGATTACAACAAAACCGATTTGATCAAGCAATTCCGTGATGATACTTACAAAGCAATTAAAGACGGTATTTCTACCAATCCTGTTCTTCATGCCTTTCAGCTTGTTGTAAATAAATACAAGATCGATCATGAATTAATTGATGCTTTTTTACATAGCATGGAAATGGACCTCGATAAATCTTCTTATCAACGTGAAATTTACGATACATATATTTATGGTTCGGCAGAAGTTGTTGGATTAATGTGTTTAAAAGTTTTTGTAAACGGTGACGAAGAAAAATATCGTGAGCTTCTTTATCCTGCTAAGATGCTTGGCTCAGCTTTTCAAAAAGTTAATTTCTTAAGAGATATTAAAAGCGATATTGATGAACGCGGAAGAATTTATTTACCCGATGTGCATCAGTCAGAAGGTATTGACGACTTAAACAAGAAGAGACTTGAATCAGAAGTAAAAGAAGAATTTCATCAGGCACTTAAAGGTATATTAAAACTTCCTATAGGTGTTAAGCTCGGAGTTTATTCCGCCTATCTTTATTATTATGTTTTATTTACCAAGATACAACAACATAGTGTTGACGAGTTATTGAAAAATCGGATTCGTATTTCAAATTTCACCAAACTTGCTCTCCTTATTAAGTCTTTTTGGAAAATTAAAGTTGTAAAAATCAGGTTTGATTAATGAAACGGATTCTTTTTTCTTTACTTTTATTTCAAACCATAGTCCTTGCCAACGGTAAAATTAAATCCGGCAACCATGAAATTGATTTGTACCAGATTGAGTTTATAAGGACTAACTATTACGCATCGGTTGAAAATGAGTATCTTATTGGTGTGATTGAAAGATTTATGGAGCGTCATTTCTCTTCGGATAGGGAGAAATACCCTAATCTTATTCTGGCATATGTTGCAGCGCTTGAATCGGTTAAATCCAAGCATGCATTCTGGCCTCATTTAAAGCTCGAGTATTTTAATAAGTCGATGGAGTTGTTTAAGAAAGTCGTTGCCAATGAACCTAACAGTCTTGAGATCAGATTTCTTCGTTTTGCAATTTTGCATCATGTACCCGGATTTTTAGGATATTCGGAAGAACGACAGGAAGATGCCAACTATATTGTTAACCTTCTGCTAAAAAAGGATTATTCAAGTATTACAGAAGAAATTCAACAGGGTATAGCAGAATTTATGTTTAGAAGTAAAAGGATATCGCAATATCAGGAAAAATTATTGTTACAGAATTTTGTGTTGGCGTTAAATGATTAGTACTTACCTGCTTATAAATATTTTTATAATCGCTGTTCCGCTTTTACTAACTTTCGAAAAAAAAATAAAGTATTATCAAAAATTTCCCGCTCTCTTTATTTCAATAATAATTGTTGGCGGAACTTATATTGTGTGGGATGTAATAGCAACATTACGTGGCGATTGGAGTTTCAATCCCGAACACATTACCGGATTAAAAATATTCCATTTACCACTCGAAGAGATTTTGTTTTTTGTTACCGTTCCATACTCTGGTATTTTCTTATATGAAACCGGCAAACTATATCTTGGCGATAAGTTGTTTAAGATAGGCAAAGTTTATATCTACCTGATGGCATCTCTTCTTTTAATTATATCGCTTGTATTTATTGATCAGTATTATACATTTACTGTTATGCTCTTCAGTGCAATTTTTTTGATTATGGCGTTATTGTTACACTCAAAATATGCTATTCTTAATTCCAGTTTATACTGGAAGTGGATACTTTTTATGTATATACCCTTCTTTCTTGTAAATTATTTTTTGACTTCGCTTCCTGTAGTAAGTTATTCTCCAGATGCAATCTGGGGAATTCGAATTACAACAATACCATTCGAAGATTTTTTCTATTCATTTTCAATGCTATCATTTTATTTATTTGTTTATCTCACAGTTAAAAAGAAATGGCTAAAAGAAAACGAATAGCCGTTATTGGTGCGGGTTTAGGTGGATTAAGCGCTGCAATAAGACTGGCTAAACAAGGTTATGAAGTTGATCTATTTGAACAGGCCGAAAAACCAGGCGGAAAAGCAAATGAAATAAATGAAAAAGGATTCAGATTCGATACCGGTCCTTCTTTACTTACAATGCCATTTGTAATAAAAGAATTGTTTGAATATTCCGGCGAAAAAATTGAAAATCATCTTGATGTAATTCCTTTGGATAACCTTTGCAAATATTTCTATCCCGATGGAACAATTCTAAATGCTTACTCCGATGTTGATAAATTTGCAGAAGAAGTATCGATTAAAACTAAAGATGCAGCACAATCCGTAAAAAATTACTTGAAATACGCTGAAAAGATTTATGAACTTACTGCGGATCTCTTTTTATTCAGCGATTTTTCTGACGCAAAAAACTTTTATAAACCGGGGGCACTTAAAACATTATTCCAAATCAATAAAATCGATCCGTTCCGGTCAATGCATAAAGCGAATAAAAGTTTTTTCAAGGATCCCAAAACAATTCAACTATTCGACCGCTATGCAACCTATAACGGATCTAATCCTTTCAGTGCGCCAGCAACACTTAATATTATTCAACATGTTGAATATAATCTTGGTGCATTTATTCTTAAAAAGGGCGTTTATTCACTTGTTGAATCATTATACCGGATAGCGAAGAATAAAGGTGTAAATTTCTTTTTTAATAGCAAGGTAACACAAATAATTCATGATAATTATGCTATTAAAGGATTACTGGTTAACAGAAACGGAATACATGAAAAAAAGAATTATGAAGTTATTATTACTAATGCGGATGTAAATTATACGTACAATAATTTACTTAAGGATTCATCTTCAAAATCAGTAAACCGATATTCCAAATTGGAACCTTCAAGTTCGGCTCTTGTATTTTATTGGGGTGTAAAGGGAGAACATGATAATCTGGAAGTACACAATATTTTATTCTCAGCAGATTACAGGAATGAATTTAAGGATTTGTTCGAAAGAAGTATTTGTCCCGATGACCCGACAGTTTATATCTACATATCATCAAAATTTAACAGTAGTGATGCCCCCGAAGGTCATGAAAACTGGTATGTGATGATAAATGCACCTTACATTAAGAATCAGAACTGGAAATTGGAAATTGAAAAGAGCCGTAATAATATTGTAAAGAAAATAAATGACGCTCTTGGAATTGATATACAAAGTAAAATTGTATTCGAAAAAGTTCTTACACCGGAAATGATTGAAGATAAAACAAGCAGCTTCAGGGGAAGTCTGTATGGAATTTCATCGAATGGAAAGAGTGCAGCATTTGTAAGACAGAAAATTCGTTCAAAAGAATATAGCGGATTATACTTTTGCGGAGGAAGCGCTCATCCTGGTGGCGGTATCCCTTTAGTAATTCTATCCGGTAAACTTGCTGCAGAATCAATTATAAATTCTTAATTCAGATTTAAATTCCTAATAAATTTTTATTGGTTTATATTTCCGTAAGTATCCTGAGCTATTTATGATAAAAGCCGATCATAAGAAATATGCAAGATGGTTGTTCATTCCTTACATGAATAATCTGCTTAGAAAGAATTTCAGCCATTTCTACCTAGTGAATGATTTTCCAGAAATACCCGCAGATCAGGGACTTATAATTACACCTAACCATATCAGCTGGTGGGATGGATTTTTTGCAGAATATCTCTTCAAAAAATTTTTGAACCGTAAACTTCATATAATGATGCTGGAAGAACAATTGAAACGTTTCTGGTTCTTTAAAAAGCTCGGTGCATATTCTATTAATCCTAATTCACCCAGAAGTATTATTGAAACCGCTAACTATACAAGGCAAATTGTTGATAGCAGAGAGAACTTTGTTGTTACATATCCGCAAGGCGAAATAGAATCCTTTGAGAAACGTCCTCTTACATTAAAAAAAGGACTTAATTTTTTTATTAAGGGAATTGAGAAAGAATTTCTTCTACTTCCGGTGGGTTTCAAAATTCATTACTATAACGAAAAATATCCCTCAATAATTTGCCGGTTCGGACTTTTATTCGAAGGAAAGAGAACAGTTGATGTTTATCCATTCTATGAAGCTGCATTTATGACTAATCTTGATATGCTAAGCAAAGCGGCTGAAGAGAAATCATTTGTTAAGGACCTTTTTGCTAAATGATTCTGAATATTTTTTTTATATCACTCCTTATTTTGAATCTGCTTTTCCTTGTAGTAATAGCTTACAATTTTTTTAAAGCACCATCAATTAATAATCGTCAGATCAAATCTGAAAATGAACGAGAAATATCTATACTTATTCCGGCAAGAAATGAAGAGAAGAATATTCCGGATTGTTTGGAAGCAATATTAAATCAGTCTTACCAAAAATATGAAGTGATAATTCTGGATGACGATTCGAATGACGACACATATAAAATTGCCGGGCAATACAGCAGTAATGATAGCCGTGTTAAAGTGATAAAAGGGAAGCCATTACCGGTTGGCTGGCTCGGTAAGAACTGGGCATGCTTTCAATTAGCTCGGCAAGCCAAAAATGACCTGTTTCTATTTATTGATGCAGATGTTCGATTAAATAAATTTGCGGTTAAGAATGCATTAAGTACTTTTGAAGAAAAGAAATTAAATCTTCTTTCTGTATTTCCATCTCAAAAAATTAATGGTTTAGGAGCCCAGCTGGTTATTCCGTTAATGAACTGGATTTTATTAACATTCCTTCCGCTTTTAAAAGTTTATACTTCTCCCAATTCTTCTTTTGTTGCTGCAAACGGACAGTTCATCATGATAGATAGAACAACTTATGAAAGTACGGGCGGACATAGTTCTGTGAGGGATCAGGTTGTTGAAGATATGGAACTTGCGCGCCGTGTTAAGAAGCGCGGACTTAAAATGTTAACTGCACTTGGAAGTAATTCTATTTATTGTAAAATGTACAATTCCTTCGAAGAATCTGTTAACGGGTTTTCTAAAAACTTTTTCAGGGGATTTAATATTAACCCATTTCTGTTTTTGCTGATGCTTGCTTTTATAATTTTTGTCTTTTTTGCACCTCTAATTTTTGTGTTTGTGAACATTAATTTCCTGTTGATTGTTATCATGATATTAACAGGAAGAGCATTAATTTCTTTTATAAGTAATCAGAGTGTTATAATTAATTCATTGTTGCATTTTTTACAGATGCCGGTGCTTCTATTTGTTGGAATAAAATCTGTTTATGGAGCGTTGATAGGAACACATTTATGGAAGGGAAGAAAAATATAATTACTAAATATTCTGTAAGATTCCTTGTTATTATTTTCTCGGTCGGGATTTTTGGTCATATCAATCCCGGTACACGCGAATTGATGTTGCGGCTTACACCCTTTACGCTTTTTATAACGATGGGGGTCGTGTTCTATTCATTAATCGGTGAATCTAATAATAAGCTGATTGCTTGGTTCTTTCTTACTTATGTTCTTACATTTATCCTTGAAGTGATTGGGGTAAAAACCGGACTGATTTTTGGAAATTATATCTACGGTTCAACCCTTGGACTGAAAGTTTTGAGTGTTCCGCTTATAATTGGTTTGAACTGGGTGTTTGTTATACTTGGCGGGATTTCAATTGCTCAAAAAGTAACGAGTGATAAAAACCTATCCGCGTTAATTACAGCTATGGTTGCAGTCGTATTCGATTTAATACTTGAACCCGTCGCAATCAAACTGGATTACTGGACATGGCAGAACGGTAAAATACCTTTGCAGAATTACATGGCATGGTTTGTTATCTCATTTTTCTTCGCATGGATTTTTAATCGAATGAATCTTAACCTTAAGACCGATTTACCTAAAATTTATCTTGCAGTGCAAACCGTTTTTTTTATTTCACTTCTAATTTTTATTTGAGGTGTTGATGGGTATTATAATTGCGCTTATAATAATTATAGTATGGATTTCTCATCTTGCATATATTCTTACATCTGTGACTGTTGATTTTACTTCACCGGTCTTTTATTTACATATTTTAGTTCAGGCATATTTATACACGGGATTATTTATCACCGGACATGATGCAATGCACCAGACAGTGAGCAGTAATAAGAAATTAAACCGATCTATTGGTACAATTGCAACGTTTCTATATGCTGGTCTATCTTATAAGAGATTAATTACAAATCATTTTAAGCATCACAGATATCCGGGCACTTCGGATGATCCGGATTTTAATGTAAAGTCTCAGAACTTTTTTATCTGGTGGGGATCGTTCATGTTCAGGTATGCAACAATTCCACAGTTATTAGTAATGGCAATTGCATTCAATGTATTAAAGATCTGGGTCCCTGAAGTTTCGCTCTGGTTTTTCTGGGTTATACCGGCATTTTTAAGTTCATTACAATTATTCTTCTTCGGAACATATTTACCGCATCGTAAACCGCATGATCATGAAATGGAACCTCATAAAGCAAGAACACAAAAGAAAAATCATCTCTGGGCAATGATCTCTTGTTATTTTTTCGGATATCATTTTGAACATCACGATTCACCGCACACTCCATGGTGGCAGTTATATAAAACCAAGTGAAATATGATTAGCTGCGGGGTAACTCAATTGTGAAAACCGTACCAAGTTGTTTATCCGATACAAATGATACCTTACCGCCAAGATTCTGTTCTATAATGAGCTTAACACTGTAAAGCCCTACTCCTCTTCCTTTCTTCTGTTTAGTACTGAAAGATCTCTGGAAAAGTTGTAATTGAACATTTTCTGGTATTAATTGTGAATTGTAAACGTTCAGGTAGATTGTATCATCAGAAACGTATGGATAGATTTTTACTTCGTCGTTATTCATAGTAGCTTCAAGTGCGTTCTTGATAAGGTTGCCAAGAGACCGCACGACAAGAACTTTATCGGTTTTTACAAAAAAGTCTTCTTCCAGAAAAGAAACTGAAAAGTTTTTACCGATTGATAATTCGTGGTTCTGGTAGAGATCGAAAGCGGAAAGTAAAATATCGTTAACAGAAACCTCTTTAATGTTTACCTGAAGGTTTCCTTCTTCTGCATGTCTAATTTCCTGTTGT
>CAZEBL010000038.1:0-15736 GCA_964510325.1 uncultured Melioribacter sp.
ATATAACCTGGCAATACAGAAATTATATTCCATCTGCAAATGCGCAAACATTAGCACAGAGACTTGCAAATCCACAAGGTAAAACTGAAGAGCAGATTAAGATCGAAATCTTACGAAATAACGGTTCAACCATTTACGGTTACGATTATTTTGGAAATGAAATCGATGGCGCTGATGATAAATTCCATGCTCCAAAGAAACCTGTATTTGCTGCTGCTTATTTACAGGATAAGATTGAGTTCGAAGACATTATATTAAACGTTGGTTTAAGATATGATTACTTTGATATCGACAATCTTCAGATGATTGATCCTACCAGACCGGATTTTTCAATTGTTAAAGCAGATAACTCATTTATTGAAAGCGGTTGGGAAAAAGTTCCTTCCTTTAGCTCAGTTTCTCCTCGTATTGGTATCTCTTTCCCAGTAACCGATAAGACATTTTTCCATGCTCAGTATGGAAAATTCGTTCAACAACCAAATTTAAATGAATCTTATGTTGGTTATGACTATTATGCTTATCAATTAACAACCGGTTACTTCTTCTCTAATATGAGAGGATTAAATTTAAGACCAACCAGAACAACAAACTATGAGTTAGGATTTACTCAACAGGTTGGTGATATGTTATCATTTGATGTTACAGCTTTTTATAGGGATATAAAAGATTTGGTTCAAATGGTACCGCAAGCAGTTGACATCGCTTCAGGGTATCAGAATTATTATGTAAGAGACAATGTTGACTTTGCAACAACAAAAGGTCTTGAAGTATCTGTTAACATGAGAAGATACCAGAGATTAGCAATTAATGGTAACATGACATTACAGGATGCAAGAGGAACAGGATCATATCCCGATGCAAACCGTGGTATTGTAGGTGCACCGGTAGTTGCTGGTCAACCATATACTCCTAAGAATATTTCTCCACTCGAATTTGACAGACCATTTATTGCTAACTTGAATCTCGATTACCGTTTCGGTGATAATGATGGTCCGGCAATATTGAGTAATTTTGGTGTTAATGTACTCTTAACATATCAATCAGGTCGTCCGTTTACACGCGGTGCAGGTAACCCGGCATCTGTTGGAATTTCTCAACAAGGAAGTGGTGATGCAAGATTTAGAACACCGGTTGAACCATTAGGTGCTTCATCTATGCCGGCTTCATTTAATATTGATATGAGAGTGGATAAATCATTCACAATTTACGATCGATTAAGAGCTAACGTTTATGTATCCGTATTAAACTTACTGAATGCTAAGAACGTCCAGAACGTTTATTTAACAACCGGTTCTGCAGAGGATAACGGATATTTAAGCAACCCAATCACTTACCAGGAACAGTTACGTGCACAAGGTCAGCAATATATTGATATGTATCAGTTATTAACTCTTCAAAGAAATGGTCTTTATAGCGGTATGCGCCAGGTTAGGTTGGGTATCAGGTTAGAATATTAATCGCATTTATAAATAAAGGAGAAAAGCGATATGAAATTAATTAAATCAAGCTTTTATCTGGTTTTTTCTTTAATACTTCTCAGCAGTTTTGTTCTTAGAGCCGAAGGTGTTGAAGGAAAAGACAAAGGTAAAGTTTATAAAACAACCGGAACACCGCAGAATACTAAATTCAACATAAATAACATCTCCACTTTCTTTGGTAATGATGGTATTTCAGATCTTAGTACTACAGGTGATTCGGGTTTCCAATTCCCAATTGGAAGCGGAAAGACTGTGTTCTATGAATCAGGTTTTGTTTATGGTGGAAATTATCCTAAGGATGATGGAACAATAGAATTCCGTATCTCCGGTTCAACTTATAACCGTGGTCAACAACCCGGTAGAATTAAACCAGATGGTACAAGAGAGCTTCCTACAGAACCTCATGTTAGAATCTATAGAGTTCGTCCAGACTATAAAGATCCTAATGCAGATTACAGTAAAGAAATAATGGACGAAGGACTTACCAAAGCAGCCATTTTTGCCCAATATGAAAAAGACTGGAATGAATGGCCGGCAATTTACGGTGCCCCTTTTACTGATGTAAACAATAATGGTACTTATGAACCATCAATTGATATACCGGGCTTCCCAGGTGCTGACCAAACAATCTGGTTTGTTGCAAACGACCTCGATCCAATTCAAGCTGTAAAATTATACGGCTCTGAAGGTCTTGGTATGGAAATGCAAGCAACCATCTGGGGTTACAATCAGCAGAATGCCCTTGGTGATGCATTATTTAGAAAATATTTACTTATTAATAAAGGTGGAAAGAACATTACTGACTTTTATGTTTGTATGTGGTCGGATCCTGACTTAGGCGGCGACGCTGGCGATGATTTGGCCGGTGTTGATACCCTTTTAAGTTTAGGATTTATTTATAATGGTGATGATTCAGATCCATCTTATGGTCAATATATTCCAGCTTCAGGATTCGACTTTTTACAAGGTCCGATTGTGCCTGGAGCCCCTACCGATCAAGCTATTTTTAAGAATAAAATTAAAAAAGGATACAGAAATTTACCGGCTTCAACATTTTTCCTATTTACTCAATCAGTTGCAAACTGGGGAGACCCTACATTAGGTAGTTATACTAATGGTGCTCTCCGTTTCCGTAATTTGTTTGAAGGAAAGAATGCTACCTTAGGCACTCCGTTTATTGATCCTTTAACCGGAAAAGTTTCTAAATTCTTTGCACCCGGCGATCCGGTTACCGGTCAGGGATGGGTTGATGGTATTCTCTTCCCAAAACAGGATAGACGAATTGGTCTTGTTGCCGGTCCATTTAATATTGCTGCTGGTGATACTCAGGAAGTTGTAGTTGGTCAGTTAGCTGCCGGCGGTGTTGCTCCTGTTACCAGATTAGGTGCTGTTGCATTACTAAAGTATCAGGATCTACAGGTTCAGCAAGCATACAATAACTTCTTCCAGGTTCCAGCTCCTCCTGCTGCACCGATTGTGCCATTAGATGAAGTAACAAAAATCGGTAAAGCATCTGAGTTTGATCAGAAGCTTATTATTAACTGGGGCGAAGATGCCTCAGCAGTTGCAAAAACTGAAGGCCATAATACCCTCGGTTATAAATTCCAGGGTTATGTTGTTTATCAATTACCAAGATTAAATGCCCAGTTAAATGAAGGTAAAATAGTTGCTACCTTTGATCTTAACGACTTAGTTGGTAATATCGAAAGCTTGGTGTTCGATGCAGAAACCAACGCAACAACAAAAAGATTTACCAAATTTGGAACAAACAGTGGAATTAAGAGAAGTATTGAAATTACAAGAGATCTTGTTCGTGGCGGAGTTCCTCTTGCTAATGGAACAGAATACTACTTTGTAGTTTCAGCATATTCTTATAACCCTGATCCCAACGCTGTTCCAAACGTATTAGAAACATTATCTGCAAGAATACAGGCAACTCCTCACAAACCAAATCCGGGTACACAATTTACTGTTGAAACCGGCGCAACTGTTCCTTATACACATGCACAGGGTGGAAGTGACGGACAGGTTCTTGCAAAAGTAATTGATCCTTCTAAAGTAACCGGACATACTTATGAAATTACTTTCCAGGGATCAATTGGAAATACTACATGGACATTGGTCAATAAAACAACAGGTAAAACAGTATTTACCGGTGCTAAAGAAACTCAGGGTGATTTAGCTCCTCTTGTAGATGGTTTACAGGTTGATATGACCGGTGCACCAAATAATTTCAAGAGATTTATTGTTACTGCAAATGCCGGTGGAAAATTAGCTAATCCAGTTATGGGTGCTTTTGCTTTTAATAGCAATGGCTTCCCAACTTTAGATGGTAAAGCTCCGGATGGCGTTAACGATAGACCACCAGCAGGACAAATGAAAAATAGCACTGCATTATGGGGTATTCATACAGGAATGAATTCTGCAACGATGGATCCTTCATATGCATTCTTCTTAACACGTGTTCCGCGTAGTGGTGCTAATTGGCCAAGAATTATTCCTTACGATTTCGAAATAAGATTTACCGCTACTGGTAGTAAAGCTCTTATGGCCTTTTCATCAGGTGCAATTGTTGATGTTCCTTTTGAATTATGGAATACTGGTATTGGAACACCTAATAACACTGCTGACGACTTTAAGTTAGCACCATTTGTTTTTGACGAAGACGGTAATGATCAGTGGAATATATTACCAACAGACCATACAGTATCCGGTGGCACTAATGATCCTTATACAGATTGGATTTATTTCTATGATGTGACGGATAAGACACCAGGAACTAAGGGATATGATGCAGTTGTAGCAAGTAATTTTGATGAAGGAGATACTCATACATTAGGAAGTGAAATTATGGCAAGAGTTGTATTTGTGCTATTTAATGGTGGTGATGTGGCCGCAGCAAACTTCCCAACAAATTTACCCGCAACTCAACCGGAAGTTGGTTCTGTATTCAGAATTGAAACTACTAAACCAAATCAACCAACATCAGGAACAACAGGAGATATCTTTAGATTCACTGCTCCAACTGTAGTTACAAATGACGCTGATTTAGCAAAACAAGCAGTTGAAGAAATTAACGTATTCCCGAATCCTTACTATGCTGTAAATCCACGTGAAATAAATAAATATCAGCGATATGTTACATTCAGCCACTTACCGACAAAAGCAACATTAAGAATCTTCAACCTTGCCGGTCAATTGGTTCGCACGATCGAGAAAAATTCTCCAAGTCAGTTTATTACATGGGATCTTGTAAACGAAAGCTCGTTCCCTGTAGCAAGCGGTTTATATATTGTGCATGTAGACATGCCCGATTTAGGAAAAACCAAAGTACTTAAACTGGCTATTATTCAGGAACAACAAGTTCTTGATCACTATTAATAGATGGGAGAAGAAAAAATGAAAAATACATTAAAAATATTTATAATCTTAGCTCTAGCTGTAAGCGCTATTTATGCTGGCGGCGGTGTGCGTAATGGAACAGGAGCAGCTTCTCAATTGCTGATTCCCGTTGGCGCCCGTGGCATTGCAATGAATGGTTCTTCTATAGCTGGTTCATCCGGATTGGAATCTGTATACTGGAATCCAGCTAACCTTTCATTTGATGAAGGGACCAGTGTATTGTTCTCTCATATGTCATATATTGCTGATATTGGAGTAACATACGTTGGTGTTTCTACAAATATTGATGGCTTTGGTGCTCTTGCATTCAGCTTGAAATCTCTTGCTATCGATGCTATTAACGTTACTACTGTTGAAAATCCCGATGGTAATGGTCAAACATTTCAGCCAACATTCATGACTCTGGGATTAACTTATTCCAGGTTATTAAGTGATAGAATTGCAGTCGGCTTAACTATGAACTACATTACTGAAAAGTTAGGTCTTGTAAGTGCTAACACTGTTGGTTTTGATGTTGGAATTACATACCGTAATCTCGCTAATATTGATGGACTCGGTTTAGCATTATCCTTAAAGAACTTTGGACCTCAAATGAAATATGATGGTTCAGGTCTTTATATCAATGCTACTCCTTCAACACTCGAAAGAGGCGAAGCTGCTTATAAACGCGATGCTATGTCTTTCGAACTTCCATCCTTATTGGAAATAGGTATGAGCTATAATCTTGTATTTAATGCTTCTAATTATCTCCAGCTTGCTGGAACATACCAGAATGCTAACTACTATGGTGATGAAGTTAGATTAGGTATGGAATATGGTCTTAACGACATGTTCTTTGTAAGAGGCGGTTATATGTTCCTACCCGAATTGGATAATGCAGATGCTAATATCTACGGTTTAACCGCAGGTCTTGGCGTTAAATACGATTTAGGTGGAACCAAGATTAAAGTTGATTATGCTTTCAGACAGACCAAATTCTTCGAGGATAATCACATATTTACAATTCAATTAGGATTGTAATTTATAAATAGCTTTAAAAACCTGAGCATCTATGTTAGGTGCTCGGGTTTTTTTATTTTAAAGAAGCCTGATTTTAGAATTCTGAAATTTATATGGATTGATAAATAACAGATTATAGGTTATTTAACTTTCCGAAAAATTAAAAACTTGAGGAGAAGATTAATGAAAAGAATACTTATAACGATGATTTTTTTCACCTGTATAGCATCAACAGGAATTGCACAAAATGAATTAAAATTCGAATTCGATTTTGCCAAGTTTAAGTATGATCAATCCTCAGTTTACCTCGAATTTTACTACGACCTGAATCCCGAATTTATGAAAGTAACCGATACCCAGGGCGGTAAACTTTTAGAAGCAATTGTTAGAATAGAAATGAAGGATGTTAAAGCCGATACTTTCTTTATTAAAAAGAACTGGAAGATTCAAAATGTAATTAATGAAGAAGATGGTATTGATAAGAACCTTGTTGGTGTTTTTGGTTTTATAATTCCGGTTGGAGAATACTCACTATTAGTTAATGCTTTTGATGCAAATAACCCCGCATTAAATAAAACTATAAATGAGAAGTTAGTAATTCATCCGTATGAGGATAAAAAATTTGCGGTTAGTGATATTGAATTATCGGCTAATATAAAGAAAGTTGATGCGGATCCGCTTTCACTTTTCTATAAAAACTCTCTTGAAGTTATTCCGAATCCATCAATGGTTTTTACGGATAAAAGTCCGATTCTCTTTTTCTATACCGAATTATATAACTTAACACTGGAAGATCCTGCTTCCAATTTTACATTAATAAAAAATGTATTTAACAGCTTTAACCAATCAGTATATAAAAATGAAAAACAAGTTGGTCAAAGTTCTAATTCAATAGTTGAATATGGACTTATAAACTTATCTAAGTTACCAACCGATTCATACAATCTGGAACTAAGTTTGATAGATAATAAAACCAAGCGTGCTTATGTTTCATCCAAAAGGTTTTTCCTTCATAATCCCGCAGTAACAAGTTCCGAACAATTGCAAAGGATTAGCGGAAGTTTTATTGGTAGCGAATTTGCATTAATGACACCTGAAGAATGCGACTTGATGTTCCAGCAAGCTAAATATATTGCATCAAATACAGAAGTTAATCAATATAAAGCTATCGACTCTGTGAATGCAAAAAGAGAATTCCTTTATAAATTCTGGAAAAACCGTGATACCGACCTCTCAACTCCGATTAATGAGTTTAAAAATGAATACATGAAAAGAATTGAATATGTGAATAGTAATTTTACAACCAGAATGAAAGCGGGTTTTTTGAGTGATAGAGGGAGAGTATATTTATTATACGGAGAACCCGATCAGAAAGATTATTTTCCGAGTGAACCAAATTTGAAACCTTATGAAGTCTGGTTCTATAACGGCATTGAGGGTGGTGTTACATTTATTTTTGGTGACCTTACCGGTTTTGGTAATTATGAACTTCTCCATTCTACGATGAGGGGAGAATTTAAGGACGAAAACTGGATGAGAAGAATAACTACACTATAAAAATTGAAAATAGATAAAAATAAAATCGAGTATTTTCTATTCCGTTCAATTCTTTATGTGTTGAATAAACTTGGACTCGAAAGAACAAGAAAATTTGCTTCCAGAGTTGGAATTTTTATTTACTATATTATTCCAATAAGACGTAGAACTGCAATTTCAAATCTTCAAAAAGCTTTTCCACTGAAATCAAAATCAGAGATCCGTTCTATTGCTCGGGAGAATTATAAGAGTATTACTATTACATTTTTCGAATTAATGCTTATACCACATCTGTCCCAATCGGTAATTGATAGTCAGGTTGAATGTTCGGGATTAAATCTAATTGAAGAGAAACTTAAAAACGGTAAAGGAGTAATTTTATTAACCGCACATTTTGGTAATTGGGAATTTATTATTTCTTACCTGGCTCCAAAGTTGGATGGAAAATTTAATGTGCTCGTAAAACCACAGCGTAATCCGTATATAACAAAATGGCTCGAAGAAACTCGACATGTTGCTCAAACTAAAATCATACCAACAGGTGTTTCAGTTAAATCAATTTATCAAGCCCTTTCAAAAGGGGAGGTTGTGTTAATAGCCGGAGATCAGAGAGGTCACAAAGATGGTCCAAGGTTATTATTTTTTAATCAACCAACTGCATATTATACAGGAACCGCAGCTATTGTAAATAGAACTAAGTGTGAACTATTGATTGGTTTAATTCAACGCAAAAAGGATTTTACTTATAAGCTTACTATTAAGGAATTAGATATTGCATGGTTACCGGAATTGAAGGAAGAACGTAATGCTGCAATAACACAAAAATATATCAGTCTGCTCGAAGAATATGTTAAAGATACTCCCGAACAATATTTCTGGATGCATAAACTTTGGAAATATTAAACGGTAAAGAGAAAATACTTGTCATTCAAACTGCATTTCTTGGAGATGCAATTCTAACTTTGCCCATGATTCAAAAGTTGAGAGAAAAATTTCCCAACTGTTCGATAGATGTTGTATCAATTCCGGCAACAAAAGAAATATTCGAATACTCACCTTACGTAGATAATGTAATACCGCTGGATAAAAAAGGGAAGCATAAAACAATATTGCAGTTGATTCGATTTGCTATTCAGCTTAAAAACAATAATTACACGAGGATTTATTCTCCACACCGATCATTCAGAACTTCGTTTCTAATTTTTCTACTGAATGTTGAAAATTCTTATGGTTTCGATAACGCTTCCTTTAGTTTTGTTTATAAACGTACAGTTAGATATAATAAAACAGAACATGAAGTAAACCGAAATCTTAATCTCGCCGGTATAAAGGTGGAAAATGAAAATTGGAAAATTCTTCCGGAGATTAATTCTTCATACGAGATCGAAAATAAAGTAAATGAGTTATTGCAAAATGTTTCTAAACCCGTAATATCTATTGCTCCGGGTTCTGTCTGGCAAACAAAAAAATATCCCGAAGAATATTTTGAAATAATAACAGAATATTTAATTAAAAAAAATTATTTCGTTGCATTTATTGGCGGACAAAACGATTTTGAAATATGCGACCGTTTATTTAAGAAATACTACACTGGTTCAATTAATTTTGCAGGCAGTTTAACTATTGCCGAATCAGTTCAGCTTTTACGGAAATCGAAATTGTTAATATGTAACGATAGTGCACCAACACACATGGGAATGGCGGCAGATATTCCTGTAATCACTTTGTTCTGTTCAACAATACCGGGGTTTGGTTTCTATCCATACAATCAGAAAAGCATTTCTTTATCTCTGGATGGATTAAAATGCAAACCGTGCGGAATCCATGGAAGAAGAAAATGTCCTGTAAATACTTTTGAATGCGGATTAAAATTATCTCCGGATTCAGTAATTAAAAAAATAAATCAAATCCTTTTACCCGAAGAAAAATAGTTTTCAAATTTATATATTTACTTTCCCTATTAAGGAAATGAAATGAAGTGGTTTACTTGGGATTTTATTAGAAAAACAACTTTTTATGTAACTCCGAATTACCCCGATTCTTCTACAAAGAGTTATAAATTTAGTTTATTTCGTATTACTGCCTATACACTGATTTACACATTTATAGCATGGCTTGTATTAATTTTTATTCTTTCTGTTACCCCGCTAAAGGATTTTATTTTTGTTCTGGATAATCAGGAATTAATAGCACAGCGGAATAAGATTAATGAATTACAGAGTAAGGTTGAATTATTAAACGGTCAGCTGCAAAAAATTGCAAGTACTAACGAACGGATGAAGTATGCACTTAAATTAGCAAAGTCCGATTCTATAAATTCTTCGAGTCCCCTTTATGATACCCTTCAAAAAACTATCAATATAAAACTTCCTGTTGGCGGTAACATTTTCCGTGTAATTGTCGATCTATTCAACAAAAACACTCAGTCAAATTCTAAATTAATTTTTTTAGAACCGGTTACAGGAATTATAACTCAAAATTTTAATCCTGAAAAAGGTCATGTTGGAATTGATTATGGAGTTCCTTCCGGAACACCTGTGTATGCATCGAGCGGTGGAATGGTTGTCTTTTCCGACTATACTTATGAAAACGGTTATATGATAATTATTAATCACGATAACGGCTATACAACCCTCTATAAACACTGTTCATCGTTATTAAAAAAACAGCGCGATTTTGTAAGGCAAGGTGAACTGATTGCTTTAAGCGGTAATTCAGGCAAAAATACTACCGGTCCACATCTTCATTTCGAAATCTGGCATAATGGTAAACCAATAAATCCCGAAGAAATTTTAATTAAATAGGAGAAGAAATGGCTTCTAAAAAAGATGCTCATACAGAAGATGTTAGTATTATAAGTAACGGTGTTACAATAAATGGCGATTTAAAAAGTGAAGGTAACGTAAGAATTGACGGAATTATTAATGGAAACGTTTCAGTTAGCGGCAATCTTACATTGGGCGATACATCACAAATTATTGGTGAAGTAAAAGCCCGAAGCATAAATATGAGCGGAAAGATTGAAGGGAAGGTAATAGTTGATGAAAAATTAAGATTGGAATCTAAATCAATTCTTAAAGGTGATCTTATTGCTAGAACGTTAATTATTGAAGAGGGCGCTTTTTTCGATGGAAGAAGTTCTATGGATCAGAACAAATCTGTTAATAAAGTATTTGAATGAGTGAGGAAAATTACACTTCAAAATTTTCGGATAGTTATAGAAAAATTGGACCTTACCTTGGTCTTGGAACTCAACTTGCTGCAACTATCATCTTAATGTTTTTTCTTGGCAGATGGCTGGATAAAGAATTCAATACAGAACCTTTTTTAATGATCGCTTTCTCACTTATTGGCGGATTTGCCGGAATATATAATTTTATAAAAACTGTTTTAGAACTAAATAAGAAAATTGATAAGAAAAATTAAATACCCCTTATTACTTCCAGCAATTTGCATTCTATTCCTTTTAGTTATGCATCAATATCAGATTATTACCACCGTCTTCAGAGATTCTGTTTTTTATGCCAGCATAATTATGATGATAAATTTTACCTTTTTTCTGATCTTTTGGGAGTATTCAAAGAATAAAAACAATAAAACCTTCCTTATTTTCAACCTTGGTGGTATGGCTTTCCGGCTTATATTGACACTTATTGGTGTGTTTGTAGTGATAAAATTCTTGAATATTGACAAATATGCGTTTATATTTGCACTCTTCATATGGTATATCTTGTTTCTTACATATGAAATGGTTTTATTTAAGAAAAAAGCTGAAAAAGTTACATTATCCAAAAAAATCAAGTAAATGTGGACATCTGATTCAACTATTGTAGCAGATACATTAAAAGCAGCCTCGGGTAGCCAGGATACCGGATGGATAATGCACCATGTTTTGGATGCGCGAGAACTGGATTTAACTCCGTTTGGGGTAATTCATTTACCTCAAATTCATCTATTTGGAATGGATCTTTCTATTACCAAGCATGTCGTATTTATGTGGATTGCGGTTATCCTTTTAGTACTTGCTTTTATTTCAGCAAGAAAATCTTATCAGAAATCTCTTGTCCCTCGCGGTGTTACTAATTTGCTTGAAGTACTAATTGTGTTTGTCCGTGATGAAATTGCAAAACCAACAATTGGACATGGCTTCGAAAAGTTTTTACCGTATTTACTTACTGTGTTTTTCTTTATTCTAACATGTAACTTTTTAGGTCTCATACCATACGGTTCAACCGCTACAAGTAATATTTCTGTAACCGCAACACTAGCTACTATTTCTTTTTTTGTAATTCAGATTGGCGGAATTATGAAGAATGGTTTCTTCGGATATTTCAAAGGATTAATTCCTCATGGAATTCCAATGTGGCTGTTGCCTATTATGTTTGTGGTTGAATTGTTAGGGTTATTTACCAAACCGTTTGCATTGGCTATTCGTCTCTTTGCAAATATGACTGCCGGTCATATTGTTATAATGGCATTACTTGGATTGATATTTATTTTAAGAACATATTTTGTAGTTCCGGTTTCAATTTCATTCGCATTATTTATTTTCCTGCTTGAAATTTTAGTAGCACTAATTCAGGCATATATATTTACAATGTTGTCATCTCTATTTATAGGAATGGCATATCATCAAGAGCATTAATTATTTAATAACAGTACATAATAGGAGGAAGTTAAATGGAATACGCATATTTAGCAGCTGGATTTAGCGCAGCATTAACCGTTATCGGTGGTGCATTCGGTATTGGTAAATTAGCAAGTGCTGCTATGGAAGCAAGCGGTCGTCAGCCCGAAGCTGCCGGTGAAATTAGAACATCAATGATTATTGCTGCTGCTCTCATTGAAGGTATTTCACTTTTTGCTCTGGTTATCTGTATTCTTCTTGCATTAAAGTAATTTTATAATTTTTCTCTAAACATGAGGAAATTTTTAGAATGATATTAGCTGATTTATTTGTTATAGCTCTTGCTGGAGGCGGAGAAAGCGGAGGTCCACTTGATGTTAACCCCGGTGTAATTTTATGGACCGTTGTTACATTCATCTTTTTGCTCCTTATTCTAAAAAAGATTGCATGGAAACCAATCCTTAACTCCCTTAAAGAAAGAGAATCCTTTATTAAAGAATCTCTGGAAAAAGCTGAGACTGCTAAAAAAGATGCTGAGAAATTAATTCTAGATAATAAGCAAGCGATGCTCAAAGCAGAAGAAGAAGCTAAGAAAATTATTGATCAGAGTAGAGAATATGCTGAAAAATTAAAATCTCAGATCCTTGATGAAAGCAAATCTCAAGCTAAAAAAATGATTGATGATGCTGCCGGTGAAATTGAAAGAAAAAATGCAGAAGCTTTCAATAAACTTAAAGAACAGGTAGCAGATATCGCTATTCAATCTGCTGAGAAAATTCTAAGAGAAAATCTTGATAAAGATAAACAGATTAAATTAGTTAAGAAATATCTGGATGATCTTTCCAGTAACTGATTATGAGTGTTTATAGAATATCATATCGTTATGCAAATTCTTTTTTTCAGCTTGCTGAAGAAAAAAAATCTTTGAGAAAATTTGCCGAAGATGTTGAATTGATTTACAATACTCTTGTTCAATCTAAAGAACTTAGGGCAATTCTTCGTAACCCGGTTATTAAGCAAAAGGATAAAAAAAATCTTCTTTCTAAAATATTCGGACCTAAAATTCAAAAGGAAACATCTGACTTCCTTGAATTTCTTGTTTCTAAAGGTCGCGAAAAAATGATAACTGAAATTATGAAAGAGTTCTTAAATCTTAGGGATGATAAAGAAGGTATTGTAAAGACGAATATAACTTCATCGGTCGATTTAACAGATTCAGTTAAGAAAGAGATCGCTTCTAAGTTAGAGAAAAAAACAAATAAAAAAGTTAAAACAGATTTCGGTGTCGATACCAACATCATTGGTGGTTTTATTGTCCAGATAAAAGATACTGTTTATGATGCATCGGTAAGACATCAACTCGAATTATTAAGAAAAAAATTCTCGGAAGAGATAAGCATTTAGAACAATTAGGAAAAAAACATGGCTGAAATTAGACCTGACGAAGTTTCTGCAATACTAAGAAAACAACTTGCCGGTTTCGATAACGAGGTTGATATATATGAAGTTGGTACAGTTTTACAGGTTGGTGATGGTATCGCACGTGTGTATGGATTATCTAATGTTATGGCAAGTGAATTAGTTGAGTTTCCAAATAATGTAACAGGTATGGTACTTAACCTTGAAGAGGATAGTGTTGGTTGCGTTCTCTTTGGAGAAAGTACATTAATTAAAGAGGGCGACACTGTTAAAAGAACTAATCGTGTAGCATCATTTCCGGTTGGTGATAAACTTCTTGGAAGAGTTGTAAATCCCCTCGGCGAACCTGTTGATGGAAAAGGAACAATTCAGTTTGATAAGTATATGCCGATTGAAAGAAAGGCACTTGGTGTTATTGCACGTCAACCTGTTAAAGAGCCCCTCCAAACAGGTATTACTGCAATTGATGCGATGATTCCAATTGGGCGTGGACAGCGCGAATTGATTATTGGTGATCGTCAGACCGGTAAAACAGCCATTGCAATTGATACTATAATTAATCAGAAATACACTCATACTGAGGAAGCAAAAAAATACGGTATTAAACCGGTTTATTGTGTCTATGTAGCAATCGGACAGAAAAATTCTACTATTGCACAGGTAGTTGCAAAATTGGAAGAAGAAGGTGCAATGACTTATACAACTATTGTATCTGCACCGGCATCATCTCCGGCTCCACTTCAATATATTGCACCTTATTCAGGTGCAACATTAGGGGAACATTTTAGAGATTCGGGTAGGCATTCACTTGTTATTTATGATGATCTTTCCAAACAAGCTGCGGCATACCGCGAGCTCTCCCTGTTATTAAGAAGACCTCCGGGACGCGAAGCATACCCGGGTGATGTATTTTATCTCCATTCCCGTTTACTTGAAAGAGCTTCTAAATTAAGTGAAGATCTTGGCGGCGGTAGTTTAACTGCTCTTCCGATTATTGAAACTCAGCAAGGCGACGTTTCAGCTTATATTCCTACTAACGTTATTTCGATTACTGACGGACAAATTTATCTTGAACCAAACTTATTCAATGCTGGTGTTCGTCCTGCAATTAACGTTGGTATTTCGGTATCCCGTGTTGGTGGTAATGCACAAATTAAAGGAATGAAAAAAGTTGCTGGTTCGCTTAAAATCGATCTTGCTCAGTATCGTGAACTGGAAGCTTTCGCTAAATTCGGATCCGATCTTGATAAAGCTACTCAAAAAATTCTTGCTAAAGGTGCGCGTCTTGTAGAATTGCTTAAACAGGGGCAGTATGTTCCTATTCAGGTAGAAAAACAAGTTGTTTCAGTTTTCCTTGGAACCAATAATTACTTAGATACTATTGATGTTAAAGAAGTAAAGAGATTCGAAAAAGAATTCCACGAGTTTGCCGAATTAAAATATCCGGCTATTTATGAAAATATCAGATCGACAAAAGAACTTAAAGAAGATACAGTTCAGCTCCTTAAAAAAGCTGCTGATGAGTTTATTGAAAAATTTAACAAATAATAAAAATATTTAGCGAAGAATAATTTTAGATGGCTACATTAAGGGACATAAAGAGAAGAATAAAAGGTGTTAAGAATACACAGCAGATTACAAAAGCCATGAAAATGGTTGCTGCTGCAAGACTTCGCCGTGCTCAGGAAAATATTATTAATTCGCGTCCTTATTCCAGAAAGATTTCCGAAGTATTAAGCCATCTGTTGAAGATTGAAAAAAATATTAATAACCCTCTAATTACCGAACGTAAAGTTGAAAACGTTGCATTGATTGTAATTACATCCGATAGGGGATTGTGCGGAAGTTTTAATATTAATGCTATTAGATTTGCTGAAGAATTTATTAACAATGAGTTGAGTGATCTTAATAATAAAGGAAAAGTAAAGTTATATTGTCTTGGTAAAAAAGGGAACGACCACTTTACCCGGCGTAATTACAATGTAACTGGTTCTTACCCAGGAATTTTTTCCCACTTAAAATTTGAATTTGCATCCGGACTTGTTAGAGAATTAACTCACAAATATTTATCCGGCGAAATTGATAAAGTTTTAGTTGTGTTCAATGAATTTAAATCCGTTATTCAACAGAAAACAGTAATCGAACAGCTTTTACCTATTAAACCATTTGAAGAATCAACTTCAGAAATAAGCTATTCGGATTACATTTACGAACCGGATAAAGCCGGCATCATTAATTCAATGCTGCCAAAACATTTGAACGCACAGATGTGGAG
>CAZEBL010000039.1:0-15515 GCA_964510325.1 uncultured Melioribacter sp.
GAGCGGGTATTTATTGGGGGGTTATTTTCTTATCAGTTTTCGCCAAAGAGCTGGATCTACTTTGCAATAAACGAAGCTAACAACAGGTTTAACAACACACGAACAATGGAATTAAGTGATAGAGTATCGGTATTGAAAATAAAGTATCTCTATTACTTCTAATCCCCTTTCCTTCCATTAAAAACATGGTTAAATTAATCCCGAAAAAAGATCGGGATTTTTTATGTCATATAAATTCATTGAACATCCGGCAGATATTGCAGTTGAAGTTGATGGAAATTCTTTGGAAGAACTTTTTAAATCGGCTTGTTATGCATGGCGCGAAGCAGCAATGAATATCTCTTCTTTTAACAAAGAATCTTCCAAAAAATTTATATTCAATGGGACTACTTCTGAAATATTACTGATAGAATTATTAAGTGAATTAAACTTCCAGCTTTATAGCAAAAAGTGGGTCTTTGTTACAATTCAAAATCTGGCAATTGAGAAAACAGATTCTGACTATCATCTCGAAATTGAATTATTCGGTCAAACATTCCATCCCGAAATTCATAACATGAAAGAAGAAATAAAAGCAATAACCTACCATCAGGTTAAAATAGAAAGAATTGGCAATCTTTATAAAACATTGATTGTTTTCGACGTTTAAGCACAACACAATTTGTCCTCTGTTAATTACATAAGAGATTAAAATGAAAATTTCCGGAATCGAAATCGAAAAGGTTAACGATAATCTGTGGGAGATTCCAATAACCGGCGGAATGATTGTACCAGGAAGAATTTATGCGTCCGAAAAAATGTTTAATGAAACACTTCAAAACGATGAAGCAATAAAACAGGTTATTAACGTTGCTCATCTGCCAGGTATTCAGAAATATTCTCTCGCTATGCCGGATATCCACTGGGGGTATGGTTTCCCGATTGGCGGTGTAGCTGCAACAGATGTCAATTCCGGTGTAATCTCCCCCGGAGGTGTTGGCTACGATATTAATTGCGGAGTTCGTCTTGCAAAAACTTCTCTCGATTACAATTCGATAAAGAGCAGAATTCAAAAACTTGTTGAGAATTTATTCAACGATATACCAACGGGTGTTGGTTCAAGCGGTGCAATAAAAAAATTAAATTCACAGGAGATAAAAAAAATTCTTAGGGATGGTTCCGAATGGGCAATTACAAATGGATTCGGTTCCGAAGAAGATTTAATTCTAACAGAAGAAAAAGGTAAAATTAAGGATGCTGATCCGGATGCTGTAAGTAACAGAGCAATTGAAAGAGGAATGGATCAGGCGGGAACACTCGGTTCCGGTAATCACTTTTTAGAGATTGATATAGTTGATGAAATATACGATGAAAAAGCTGCTGCAATATTAGGTTTATTTACAGATCAAATTGTTATTCAGATTCATACCGGTTCGCGCGGATTGGGTTATCAGGTATGCGACGATTATCTGAAAGCTCTTGTTCAGTCCGATAAAAAATTCGGTTTTAAACTTCCTGATAAACAACTTGCGTGTGCACCAATTAAATCCGAAGAAGGACAAAATTATCTTGGTGCAATGAGAGCTGCTGCTAATTTTGCATGGAACAACAGACAAATTATAATGCATCTGGCAAGAAAAAGTTTTAAGAGAACCCTGGATCTTTCCGATTCCGAATTAGGATTTGGTTTGATATACGATGTTTGTCATAACATTGCTAAAATTGAAGAACACATTATTGATGGTAAACCTAAAAATGTATGTGTTCACAGAAAAGGTGCAACCCGCGCATTTCCAACAAATAATAAATTGATCCCGGAAAAATATAGATCTATTGGTCAGCCCGTACTTATCCCCGGTGATATGGGACGATACTCATTCGTTTCTGTAGGAACAGTTAAAGCAATGGAAGAAACTTTTGGAAGTTCATGCCACGGTGCCGGAAGAGTTCAAAGCAGACATCAAGCACTTAAAGCAGCTAAAGGTAAAAACCTGATTGATGAATTAACTAAGCAAGGAATTGTAATTAAGGCAAAAGGTTACAAAACTATTGCAGAAGAAATGCCTCATGCATATAAAGATGTTTCGGATGTAGTTGATGTAATGCATAATGCGGGTATCAGCACTAAAGTTGTAAAGTTGAAACCAATAGGTGTAATCAAGGGATAATAAAAAGCCGGCATTTAACCGGCTTTGCAAAACATTTGTTTAAGATCAGCATGGGAATTGAATTCTCTTTGTCATCTGTTCCCATTTAACAACTTGTTCTGGTGTTAATAACGCTTTTATATCTTCCATCAATTTCTTATTCAACTGGCAGATCTGGTTTGTAATTCTAATTGATGCCGGATTGTCTTTGATTTGTTGCCTTGTTTCAGTGTTAAGTATTCTAAGCTTTTCATTTGCTTGCTGACGGGTTATTACACCATTTTTTAAGTCATCCATAATAACTTTTCGCTTTTCATTAGCAGCTTTAACAATTTCTTTATTCGCTTCCTGAAATGCAGCCAGTAATGGTTTCAGTGATTCATGATAAGTTTTCATTAAAGCACGGATATCGGTCACCTGTGCTTCGGTTAAATCTAATCTTCGGAATATTAAGCCGAGTTGTTTTGTGAAATCGAAATTTGCCAGCCATGGAATTCCACGAATAATCGGATCATTCGCATTAAGATTATTTGTTAGAGAGAGTATTCCAAAGTTGAAAAGGGACGTGCTGAATTTCATATCGGTAGTTAAAGTCGCATCCTCAATTCCATTAAGTAAATCATTATTATCTATCATTATAAATTGAGGAGAATCGAAACTTGAGGATTGTACTGGTTCAACTTCATTAGATTGACTGCAGCCCCAGATAAAAATAACAATTAGTGGAATCAATAAGACGAGGAATTTGTACTTCTTCATACTTACCTCCATTTATAAAATTTACGATCAATTGACAAATCAATCTTTCTAACGGTTTAATATAGCCAATAGAAATGTTTATTTCTATACAATATTATTTTCAGATTATCTTAATGACATCTTTGAATTTATAACAAAGTAAAACTATTTTGGTTCAGCTGTTTTTATAAAATGAGGAATTTATGAATATGACTATAAACGGACTTTCTGTTAATACATTTGGTAATCCGGAAAATCAATCAATCATTTTTGTGCATGGATTTCCATACGATCACACAATGTGGGAAGACCAGATTAACTTTCTTAAGGATAAATATTTTTGCGTAGCTTATGATGTAAGAGGACTGGGTGCAAGTTTTGTTGGTGATGGACAATATACCATGGAATTTTTTGTGGACGATTTATTCTCAATAATCTATGAACTAAAGCTTAAGAAACCGGTATTATGCGGGCTTTCTATGGGCGGATACATTGCTTTACGTGCCGTTGAGAGAAATCAGGATCTTTTTTCTGCGCTAATATTATTAGATACCCGTTCCGAAGCTGATGATAACTCAGGAAAACTCAAACGAGCTGCTAATATCAATCAAATTAATACAGAAGGTTTGGAAAAACTTGTTAAAGCATTTGTAACTTTTTGTTTTGCAGATGAAGCCCCTATTGAGCAAGAAGAAATGTTCAACAGAACTCTTCAGAAATCTTACAAGCACAATCCGGTTGGTGTTAAGGGATGTATAATTGCAATTATGAGTAGAACAGATACAACAAACTTTTTATCGCATATTAAAATTCCTACTGTGGTTATTTGCGGCTCATTCGATAAACTTACTCCCCCGCTGGTAATGAGAGCTATGGCAGAAAAAATACAAGGAAGCGAGTTTGCCGTTGTACCCAGAGCAGGACACATGACACCACTTGAGAATCCGGCTAATGTTAATGATCTTATCGGTGGGTTCTTAAAAAGAAAATTTGGTAAATAAAATTATTTTTGGATTACACTATCAATACTCTTAAACTCTTTTATTCTTTCCGGCTGCTTAACTTTTTTAAGAGTATCCTTTTCTAACTTTAATCCCTCTTTAACTTTTTCTTCAACCTGTTTTGGGATTAATTGTGTATCAAAGTAACCTGATGTTGATAATATCAATCCAACCGTTATCAGAATTGAACAAAGTACGGGAATAAAAATATCGCTTACCCAACCTAAAATTTTGAAGGGCAGCTTTAAAAACGCTGAAACTATATTTGTCCCTTCTTTACCTAGATTTTTATCGATATACTTAATACGCAAAGATAATTTTAATATTGTTAAGGTAAGTCCCCAGCAAATTATAGTACCTACAGAAAGAACTATTACGAAGTAGTTATGCGAAAAATTTGAAGCTACAATAGCAAGAACAACTAATACAACAAAAAATATTATAAAGAAGTTGGTTCTCTGGTTAAGAAGCGATTCGGCATAATACCGCTCCTGATTAAGATCAATTGATTTGGGTTTTTCTTCGTCTCTTGGTGTATACATTCTTGCCATTAATAATCCTCCAGTACTTAGTAAAACTCAACATTATAACTTTTCATTTTACCGTTTGAATAATCGAACTTAGCACTAAAAAATTTATCTTGAAATAACCATGGGATAAAAATTCTATCGCCATCCCATAAATTCAGTTCAAGTAATTTTTCGTTTGGAATCCACTCCAATTTACCTTCGTGGGAATCGATTAATTTTCCTGTAAAATTATTTGCCGTAAACATAAAAACGTACCAATCTTTTTTACCATCGAACATGGGGAAAGTAATAAAACCGTGCAGTTTCGGTTTCCTAATTATTAGTCCGCTCTCTTCCCTTACCTCGCGAATAACACATTCTTCAGGGGTTTCGCCGGCTTCAAATTTTCCGCCGAGTCCGTTCCACTTGCCTTCATGCACATCATTTTTCTTTTTGATGCGGTGAAGCATAAGTGTTTTATCATTATCTATAACATAACAAAGTGTTGCTAATTGCATTTCACGTTTCAACAATTTTATTTGACTGAATCAGTAAGCAATTTGGAAATATCATCTAATTCTTCAAGGAACCATTTTACTTTTTCCGGCTTAGCGCGTTTACTATCGCGGACAAGCGCAAGCCATAATTTACATTCGTTTGCAAATTTTACTGCGGCAAGAGTATAGTCTTTCAATTCTTTTTTAGATGCGGCTGCAGTAGCATCAATATAATTACTAATTACGCTTGTTCCACTGCTGAAAAGTTCATCCGCCATTTTTAAGGAAACATTGTCTTTAGGAAGGTGATCGATAAATTCTATTAGTTTGAGAGTTAGGAAATATAAACGCTTTCTAAATTCACCGCGGGTTGTATCTTTAATCAACTTGCCTCCGGATTATTCCGATGTTAAACCCAAATATTGATTTTTCAACAGGTAATTTTTTATATAGTCACCTACACCTTCTCTCAGATTCATAATTTTTTTATCGTAACCTGTAAGTTTAATTTTAGTTGTGTCTGCTTCGGTAAAATATTGATACTTACTTTTAATTTCTTCCGGCATATCAATAAATTCAATATTAACAGGTTTATTTAACGCTTCAAAGACAGAATTGACCAGATCGAGCCATGTTTGAGCACGACCGGTTCCAATATTATAAAGACCATTATGATTTTTATGCTCAAAAAAATGGAGTGTCATTTCAACCGCATCTTTAACATAAATAAAGTCGCGCTTCTGTTCGCCGTCTTTAAATTCCGGTTTGTATGATTTGAATAATTTTACTTTACCCGTATCGCGTACCTGTTCAAAAGCTTTATGAACAACGCTGCGCATATCGCCTTTATGATACTCATTCGGTCCATATACATTAAAAAATTTCAGCCCTACAACTTTATCTGTAAGACCGTTTCTTTTAATCCAAGTATCAAAAATATGTTTGGAATAACCGTACATGTTTAACGGATGGAGATTGTTTAGAGAGGAATCATCATCTTCGTAACCATTAGATCCATCTCCGTAAGTGGCAGCTGAAGAAGCATAAATAAAGCGGATTCCATTTGCAAGCGAATACTTGGCAAGCTCTTGCGAGTAATGAACATTATTGTCCATCAGATAATCTGCATCTTTTTCAGTAGTTGAAGAACACGCACCCATGTGAATAATATTGGTAATCTTAAAAGGAACATTCCTATTTAATATCATAGCCATGAAATCATCTTTATGGATAAAATCCTCGTAGCTAAGTCCCAAGAGATTTTTCCACTTATCATCTTTGCCAAGTTCATCAACAATAATAATTTTATCAATCCCCATTCTATTAAGCTTCCATACAATGGCGCTTCCAATAAAACCTGCTCCTCCGGTAACAACTATCATATACTTCTCTATTATTTATTATATTTGAACGAAAGTTAAGTATAACTATAATTTGAATCAAAGCTTCTATATTTTTCTGATAAATATTCACTTGATTCTATAATCATGCTCTTAGTTTTTTCCAATAAGTAAGTATTGTTAAAACGAATAATAAATAACAAGAAAGGAATAAAAAGGTTCAACCCGATATGAGCAGCAAAATTTCCTATATCAAATCAATTTTAAGTGAAAGAATTTTAGTTCTCGATGGTGCGATGGGAACATTAATTCAGCGTCATAAACTTACCGAAGAGCAATTCCGCGGAGAAAAGTTTAAAGGTCATCCCATAGAAATAAAAGGGAACAACGATTTACTGGTTCTAACTCAACCGGAAATCATCAAAAATATTCACCGTCAATATCTCGAAGCGGGTTCGGATATAATTGAAACAAATACATTCAACGCTAATTCAATTTCCCAGGCAGATTATCAAACCGAAAATCTTGTATATGAGATAAACTTTAATGCAGCAAAAATTGCAAAAGAAGTCGCAGTTGAATTCACAAAGAAAAATCCTGATAAACCAAGATTCGTTGCCGGTGCATTAGGTCCTACCAACAAAACTCTTTCGCTTTCTCCCGATGTAATGGACGCGGGGTTCAGAGCTGTTACTTTTGATTACATGAAAGATGCTTACAAAGAACAAGCGAGAGGTCTTATTGATGGCGGTGCCGACATATTATTGGTAGAAACAATTATCGATACGCTCAATTCTAAAGCTGCATTATTCGGCATAATGGAATTAATGCACGAAATCGGTAAAGAATTACCAATCATGATTTCCGGTTCTATTATAGATATGAGTGGTAGAACTTTATCGGGTCAGAATACAGAAGCATTTTATATCTCGGTAGCACACACAAAAAATTTATTAAGCGTAGGTCTGAATTGTTCGCTCGGCGCTTCGCAGATGAGATCCTTTATTTCAGAATTGTCACGAATCGCAAATACATTTGTAAGCTTGTATCCTAATGCCGGTTTACCAAATGAGTTCGGCGGTTATGATGAAACTCCTTCATCAATGGCCTCGGTTTTAGAAGACTATCTAAGAGAAGGATACGTTAACATAATTGGCGGCTGCTGCGGCACTACCCCGGAACATATAAAGTATTTTTCTGAACTTGCAACAAAATATAAACCGCGAAAAATTCCAGTAGTTCAACCTCTACTTAGATTAAGCGGACTAGAACCGTTAATATTCAGACCCGATTCAAATTTTATAAATGTTGGTGAAAGAACTAATGTAACCGGGTCCAGAAAGTTTGCAAGATTAATTAAAGAAGATAATTTTGACGAAGCATTAACAGTCGCTCGCGAACAGGTTGAGAATGGTGCACAGATATTAGATGTAAATATGGATGAAGGGCTTATTAATTCTGAAGAAGCAATGACAAAATTCTTAAACCTTTTAGCCGCCGAACCTGATATTGCAAGAGTTCCGATTATGCTCGATTCCTCCAAATGGAGTGTTATTGAAGCCGGATTAAAATGTTTGCAAGGGAAAGGAATTGTTAATTCAATTTCTTTAAAGGAAGGGGAAGAAATATTTAAGGAACATGCACGTAAAATATTAATGTATGGCGCCGCTGTTATTGTTATGGCATTTGATGAAGAGGGGCAGGCAGATACGTTTGAAAGAAAAATTAGTATCTGTAAGCGTGCATATAAAATTTTAACTGAAGAAGTCGGCTTTCCTCCACAAGATATAATTTACGACCCGAATATTTTTGCAGTTGCAACCGGAATAGAGGAGCATAATCAATACGCAATAAATTATTTCGAAGCAACAAAATGGATAAAGAAAAACCTTCCTTATGCTAAAGTAAGCGGCGGAGTTAGTAATGTTTCGTTTTCATTCAGGGGCAATGATATTGTGCGCGAAGCTATGCATTCGGTCTTTCTTTATCATGCTATTGAAGCTGGAATGGATATGGGTATTGTAAATGCCGGACAGCTTGCTGTATATGAAGAGATTCCGAAAGAATTATTAGAACTGGTTGAAGATGTTTTGTTAAACCGTAGAAAAGATGCAACAGAACGATTGGTTGATTATGCCAATAAAATTGTTCAGCAGGATAAATCCGAAAAGAAAGCAGATGAATGGAGAAATCTTCCGATTAATGAAAGATTGAAATACGCGCTTGTAAATGGAATTACAGATTATATTGAACAGGATTCTGAAGAAGCATTGAAAACATACTCTTCGGTTCTACAAATAATTGAAGGTCCGTTAATGGACGGAATGAATGTGGTTGGTGATTTATTTGGTTCCGGTAAAATGTTTTTACCACAGGTTGTAAAAAGTGCACGTGTTATGAAAAAAGCTGTGGCTGTTTTAATCCCGCATCTCGAAAAACAAAATTTAAAAAACGATTCTGTTAAATCAGCACCTACGGTTCTGCTTGCCACAGTTAAAGGAGATGTTCATGATATTGGCAAGAATATAGTTGGTGTTGTGCTCGGTTGCAATAATTATGACGTTATAGATCTTGGAGTAATGGTTCCATCGGATAAAATTATTTCCACTGCAATTGAGAAAAAAGTTGATGTGATTGGTTTGAGCGGATTAATTACTCCATCACTAGATGAAATGGTTCATGTTGCAAAGGAAATGGAAAGAATCGGTTTGCAAATTCCGCTACTTATTGGAGGCGCAACTACTTCTCGCATACATACAGCAGTTAAGATTGCGCCGGAGTATTCTCATTCAACTGTTCATGTTCTCGATGCTTCTAAAAGCGTAAATGTCGTAAGCAATTTATTAAGCGAGGATAAAAAAACTTTTCAAACCAATTTAAAAGATGAATACGAAAAACTCCGCATTGAACATAACAAGCGGAAAACCGCAAGAGAATATTTATCCCTTGATGAAGCAAGAAATAACAAGCTCAATCTAAACTGGAAAGATGTAAAACCATATAAACCGAAAAATCCCGGTGTTACAATATTAAACAATGTAGATCTATCAACCATTAGAAAATATATCGACTGGACTCCTTTCTTTTCAACATGGGAATTGAAAGGGAAATTTCCCGAAATATTTAATGACCCTAATTACGGTAACGAGGCAACAAGAATTTATAAAGATGCCAATTCTCTTCTCGATAAAATCATCCATGAAAAGTTACTCGCTGCAAACGGAATTGTTGGTCTCTTCCCCGCTAATTCATTCGATGACGATATAGAAATTTATTCCGATGAAAACCATAGTGGAATACTTGCAATTTTACATACACTTCGTCAACAGATCATAAAATCGAAAGAGATTCCTAACATTGCTCTGGCGGATTATATCGCACCAAAAAATTCCGGTGTTAAGGATTATATCGGAATGTTTGCTGTTACAACCGGACTTGGAATTGAAGCAATTATAGAAAAATTTACTAAGGAACATGACGATTATAATATAATTATGACTAAAGCAGTTGCCGACCGACTGGCTGAAGCGTTTGCAGAATATCTGCATGAGAAAGTACGAAAAGAAATCTGGGGATATTCAAGCGGAGAGAAATTTTCCAATGAGGATTTAATTCATGAAAAATATACCGGAATAAGACCAGCACCCGGTTATTCTGCTCAACCGGATCATTCGGAAAAACTGACTATCTGGAAATTATTAGATGTAAAAAACAAAACCGGTATCAGTCTTACCGAGAGTCTTGCAATGTATCCCGCAGCTTCGGTATGCGGACTCTATTTTGCGCATCCGGAAGCCAAATATTTTTCTGTTGGTAAAGTCAGTAGAGACCAGGTTGATGACTACAGAAAGCGAAAAGGAATCAGCTTAAAAGAAGCAGAGAAATGGCTCCGTCCAATATTGAATTATGATGGGAGCGAGTGAAAATAATTTACTATTTTCGGTCAGCACTATTTAACAGGTAATTGCTACTATGAATAAAAAAAATTTCCGTACCGGTGCTATGGGTGCATTGATAGACGAATACGAACGCGCTGCCTACGATTTAATAACTATCCTAGAAAAATTACCTGCTGATAAATTCGAAAGAATTTACGATTCTAAAACAACCGATGAACACTGCAGATCTATTAAGTCAATTATTAATCACGTTGTAGATGCAGCTTACAGGTATGCAAACCAAATAAGAATTTTTTTGGCAATAGTTCCTGTTAAACCGGAATTCAAAATCGAAAACACTAAAGATGCTGTAAGAGCCCTTAACAAAGTATTAACATTTACTGCAAATTCAATCGAAGGATTCTGGAATCTTTCCGATGATCAAATTCTGGCTACCCGTCAGCAAACCAAATGGGGAATCTACGATATCGAGATGATGTTCGAACACGCTATAGTTCACATACTTCGACATAGAAGACAAATAGAAAAATTTCTTTCACAATAAATTTGAGGTTGTCATGCTTAAAAAATCTTTTTCTCTATTCTTAGTCCTCTTTATTTCCTTTACATCTCTTGCACAGGAAAAAATAGATTACCAGGTTATGCAACGGATTAAAAGAGAGGGACTTGAAAACTCCAAAGTAATGGAGTATTTAAGTTTTCTTACAGATGTTTATTCTCCACGTCTTGCCGGATCAAATCAATACAGAGAAGCCGGTAAATGGGTTGTGAATAAATTAAACGAACTCGGTTTGCAAAATTCCAAAATGGAACCATTTGGTACATTTGGACGAGGATGGGAATTAAAGAAATTCTACTTTGCAATGACCGAACCTCAATACATGCCGATTATCGGATACCCTAAAGCATGGACTTCAGGATTTAATGGAATGATTGAAGGCAATCCGGTTTTAATGGATATTAAAAAAGAGGAAGACCTTCAGCAATTCAAAGGAAAGCTTAAGGATGCAATAGTATTTATGCAAGGTGAACAGGAATTAACAACATCGTTCGAACCCGATGCAAAAAGATATACCGAACATGAGCTTAAAGAATTGCAGATGCTTCCGGAACCGGGTGCAAGATCTCCGTTTGCTAACAGGATGGAAGAATTTATAGCACGTAACAGATTAAGACAATCAATTTCAGCATTTCTTGAAAAAGAAGGTGCTGCTGTTACAGTTGAACCGGCTCAGGGTAGATACGGAACAATTTTCGTTCAGAGCGGCGGATCTTATCGTAAAGGATCTCCAAATGCAATTCCCCAAGTAGTAATGGCCGTAGAGCATTATAATAGAATTGTAAGAATACTTAAACAAAATATTCCGGTTAAACTCGAAATGGAATACCAGGCAAATTTTGTGGAAAGCGATTCACTTGGTTATAATATCATTGCAGAGATTCCGGGAACAGATAAGAAATTGAAAGATGAAATTGTTATGCTCGGTGGTCATTTCGATACCTGGCATGCCGGAACCGGTGCCACAGATAACTCTTCCGGTTGCGCCGTTGCATTAGAAGCTGTTAGAATATTAAAGGCAATCGGAGTTCAACCTAGAAGAACGATAAGAATTGCAATGTGGGACGCAGAAGAAGTTGGATTGATCGGTTCGCGTGAATATGTTAAAAATCATTTCTTTGATAGAGATAAAAAAGAAAAGAAACCGGACTATGATAAACTCTCGGTATATTTCAATTATGATAATGGAACTGGAAAGATTAGAGGAATTTATACTCAAGGTAATGAAGCTGTCGCATCAATTTTTGAAGAGTGGCTAAAACCATTTCATAGTCTTGGCGCAACAACTGTTACGGTTAGAAATACCGGAGGGACGGATCATCAATCATTCGATGGTGCAGGATTACCGGGTTTCCAATTTATTCAGGATGAAATTCATTACGATACAAGAACGCATCACTCTAATATGGATGTGTACGATCTTGCAATGCGTGGCGACCTGATGCAGTCTGCTGTTGTTATGGCAGCATTCGTTTATAATGCTGCAATGCGCGATGAAAAACTCCCGCGTAAATATTTCGATCCGAACGAAGAGAGACCGAGAAGACCAAGATTTTAATTAACATAAATTATCCCCTAAGGCAATTTTATCTTAGGGGAGATTTTTTTATAGGAGAATTGAATGGGATTGTTTGACAGACAACCGAAATATCCTTCTATTGCTACATACAGAAACATGGGGAAAAAAATTACTTGCCCTAATTGCGGCAACGATAAATTTGAAGTGCGCGACGTTCTTTTAAACACTACTGCCATGACGTTCTTCGGTTTCGATTGGGCCAATAGAACGGCTTCTGCAATGATCTGTGCTCAATGCTCAAGAATAGAATGGTACTTTAATCCGCCGGAAATTATAAACGGATAATCTATGGTTGATCAAAAAAAAATAATTGAGATTTTTGAAAAGTGGGCTGGTGAAAAATCTGTTTCATTTAATCCCCTTCCAGTATCCGGGTCAATAAGAAGATATTTCAGGATCCGAAGCAATAGTAAATCGGCTCTGGTTGCATATAATCCCGATAAACGAGAAAACCGAGCATTTATTTATCTGGCTAAACATTTCAGCAAGCATAAATTAAATGTTCCGGAAATTTATTCTCAGAATCTAAAAGAGAATATTTACCTTTTAGAAGATCTGGGTGACACAACTTTATATTCACAAATAATCAATTCATCCGAAAAAAATTTTGCTGGATCAATTCAATTAATTAAAAATTCTCTATCAGAACTTCCGCGCTTTCAGATAATTGCCTCGAGAGGACTTGATTACACAAAATGTTACCCCCGCCCGGCTTTTGATAAGCAATCAATTATGTGGGATCTCAATTACTTCAAATACTATTTCCTCAAATTGTCCGGTGTCAGTTTCGACGAACAAAAACTTGAAGATGACTTTAATACTTTTTCAAACTTTCTTATTACTGCCGATAAAAATTATTTTATGTATCGCGATTTTAATTCAAGAAATATTATGATTAAGGATGGGAGATTGTTCTTCATCGATTTTCAGGGTGGAAGAAAGGGTCCTTTACAGTATGATCTGGCTTCATTGCTCTATAGTTCGAAAATAAATTTTAACGATGAGCTTAGAGAAATCCTTTATAAGCATTATATTAAATCTGCACTTGCATATAAAAAAATTGACGTTGCAAAATTTAAAAAACACTATTACCCTTTTGTGCTGATTAGAGTCTTACAAATGTTAGGTGCTTATGGATATAGAGGTTATTTTGAAGGTAAGTCTCACTTTTTAACAAGCATCCCTTTTGCTGTGAATAATCTAAAACTAATACTCGCAAGTAAGAAAATAAATCTTAAGCTTCCCGAACTTACAAGATCTCTTCTCACAGTAGTTCAATCTGATAAATTTTCCGGATTGGTTGAGGTTCCAGCTGAAACAAAAAAATTAACCGTGCGGATAAATAGTTTTTCATACCGGGATAAACTTCCCATTGATTACACCGGTAATGGAGGTGGATTCGTTTTCGATTGCCGCGCCATTCCAAATCCGGGCCGACTGGATGAATTTAAACCTTTAACAGGAAAAGATAAATCCGTACAACAATTTCTTGAATCTCAAGTGGAAGTTGCAAAATTTCTAAAAGAATCTTTCGATCTGGTTGAACAATCTGTTGTCAACTATATTCAAAGAGGATGGACAGATTTAATGATAAATTACGGTTGTACCGGAGGACAGCATCGTTCGGTCTATTGTGCAGAAAAGTTAGGTGAATATTTAAAGCAAAAATTTGATATTACTGTTTTAGTGAATCATACTAAACTGAACTCATAAGATAATTTTTAGATATGAAAGCTTTCATACTTGCCGCCGGATTAGGAACCAGACTTAAACCAATAACAGACTCAAAACCGAAAGCACTTGTTGAAATAAATGGCATTCCCCTTATCGAGCATTTATTACTTAAGCTAATCCGTTACGGATTCAATTCGGTAATTGTAAATGTTCATCATTACTCCGATCAGGTAATTGACTTCATTAAATCAAAAAATTACTTCGGAATTGAAATTGAATTTTCAAACGAATCTGGTTTGCTTTTAGATACAGGAGGCGGTTTAAAGAAAGTTAAGTGGTTCTTTAATGATAACCAGCCGTTTCTTATTCATAATGTAGATATATTTTCCAGCATAGATCTAACCGAACTTTACAATTATCATACAAACAATAATTCTATTGCAACACTTGCAGTTCAAAAAAGAAATTCATCAAGATATTTTCTTTTCGATAAAGAAAAAAATTTATGCGGATGGGTAAACGAAAAAACAGGTGAAATTAAAATTACACGCAAATCATCAGAGGAACTATTCAGGTTTGCATTCAGCGGAATACAAATTGCCGATCCGGTTATTTTTGAAAATATGCCGTCGAAAGATGTTTTTTCTCTTGTAGATTTATATCTCTCAATCGCATCTAAACATAGAATAACCTATTTTGATCATAGTAATTCGATCTTTGTGGACCTCGGCAAAAAAGAAAATTTAATTGAAGCAGAAAAATTAATTGGTAAATAAATCCGGAGGTTTTATGACCCGTTCAGAAAACCTGGTAAACTATAGAAGAGGTTTCGAAAAACTGAGAACTGCACTTCAAAATTATCCTAAACAGGCATTTGATTTTAAACCGGCAAGCAACAAATGGAGTATTAGAGAGATTATCATTCATTTAGCAGATAGCGAAACCGTTGCATATACAAGATGCAGAAAAATTATTGCTGAAAACGAATCAACAATCACCACGTACGATCAGGATATTTGGGCGGAAGAACTTAAATATAAAGATCAGGATATGGATCTTGCATTAGAACTATTTGCACAATTACGGATCTTAACTTTTAAGTTGCTCGAAAAGATCCCGGAGCATAAATGGAATAATTTCATGATTCATCCGGATAGAGGTAAAGTTACTCTGGATGACTGGTTGAGTATTTATTCTCAACACGTTGATGCTCATATTAATCAAATGAACAGAAATTTAACCGACTGGCAAAATTCAAAAACGAACACAAACTGAAATGGAGTAAAAAAATGAAAAGGATTTTTCTTCTACTTCTCTTATTATCAATAATAACACCCGGACAGGGAAGAGAATGGATAAAAGGTAATTACAATAAAAAAGAATATAAAATACCGATGCGAGACGGAATAACATTATTTACATCGGTTTACACGCCAAAGGATACAACCAGGTCATATCCTATTCTAATAATAAGAACACCTTACACTGTAGCACCTTATGGTGAAGAAAATTTTCCAAACACACTTGGACCAAACGATCATTTTCCTAAAAGCGGTTACATTTTTGTTTTTCAGGATGTACGCGGCAAATTTA
>CAZEBL010000040.1:0-15355 GCA_964510325.1 uncultured Melioribacter sp.
TTAGGACATCGCCCTTTCACGGCGGTAATATGGGTTCGAATCCCGTTGGGGTCACTTCTTTTCAATTTATAATTGTCACCATTAATAAAGCTCACCTCATGTTCTAATAGTTAGTACGTTGCACTTTCACGTTGATAATATGGGTTCTGCCGAAGGCATCCCTCTGGGAGAATCCCTTTGGGGTCACTTCTTCAAAAAACTTGATTGAATAATTTGTTTTCTTCATTTTTGTGCCATTCATTATTACAAAAAAAACTTTCCATGCACGATTATAAGAGATTTCTTGCTGAAAGAAATGAATACAATACAGAAAAGAAATATTCTAAAAAAATATTCCCGTCATTATATTTTTATTTATTACATGTATTGAGAATAATACTTTACAGCAACCGTCAAGCTAAAAAGAAAATTTATGATAGCATTAATTGGGTAAATTCTTCAATAGACATTTTAGAAAGTATAGAAAAAACTGGGATTAAAGTTTCTGTTACAGGAATTGATAATCTTAAAAAAGTTGATGATCCTGTAATTTTTATTTCCAACCATATGAGTATTCTAGAAACATTTTTATTCCCATCATTTATTCATCAGGTTAAGAAAGTAGTTTATGTAATAAAGAAAGAATTGACAACATTTCCTTTGTTCGGACCGATTGCTATGGCAAGACATCCGATTGTAGTCGGTAGGGAAAATCCTAAAGAAGATTTAATGACAGTCCTTAATATTGGTAGCGAAAAAATTAAAGAAGGATATTCAATAATTATTTTTCCACAAAGGACAAGAAGCAGAATATTTAACCCGGCAACCTTTAATTCTCTCGGAGTAAAGCTTGCTAAAAAAAACAATATACCTGTTATTCCAGTTGCAATAGTTACAGATGCATGGGGAACGGGAAAAATTATTAAAGAATTTGGTAAAATTGACCCGACCAAAGATGTTAAGATAGCTTTTGGTAATCCGATGAGCATTGAAGGAAATGGGAATGAACAACATGAAAAATCGATTGAATTTATTCTTAACAAACTAAAAGAGTGGGGAAGAACGGATTTAATTCATAAATAAGTCAGTATTTTACACATCAAATTTAAACAAATTTCTTAACAATTCCTTAACACACCCTTAACATTCCCGTAATATTCAAATTATACATTTGTCCCGGAGAAATTTTTAACAATGGAGAGAGAAATGTACAAGTCAACTAATTTTCAATTAGTGTATTATATTTTGTCAAAACTTAAACCTCTTTTATTCTTTTTAGTAATATCAACAGGGATTATTTCCGCACAAAGTAAAGGTTCAATTTCCGGAAGAGTAATTGATGCATCGAATAATGAAGTTCTTATTGGTGCAAATATTATTGTAGTAGGGACTAATACAGGTACTTCATCGGATCTTGACGGTTACTATGCAATTAAGGGATTAGAACCCGGTACATATTCAATTAAGTTTTCTTTCGTATCCTATCAGGCTACTACAGTTCAGAATGTGAAAGTTGAAGCCGGTAAGGATACTAAACTGAATATTCAATTAAAGCCAACCTCAACTGAAATTAACGAAGTAGTTGTAACTGCAGAAGCACTGAAATCAACCGAAGGTGCAATACTTAATATTCAGAAAAATTCCTTAAATATTATTGATGGATTAAGTGCTGAACTAATAAGTAAAAACAATAGCTCTGATGGGACAGATGTTTTGAAAAGAATGACGGGTGTAACGATATCCGAAGGTAAATATGCATTCATTAGAGGTGTGGGTGATCGTTATAATAATACCATGCTTAATGGTGCTAACCTTCCGAGTACAGACCCGGAGAAAAAAAGTTTTGCTTATGATTTATTTCCCGCAAGTCTTATTGAAAATGTGTTAACTTCCAAAACATTTATACCCGATAGACCAGCAGATTTTACAGGTGGGTTGGTAGAAATCAATACAATTGAATTCCCCTCAAAATTTATTTTTGATATAAGTGCATCTTCTGCTTATAACACAAGATCAACGTTCAAGAATTTTTCGACATATAGCGGCGGTTCTAAGGACTTTATTGGATTTGATGATGGTACAAGAAAATTACCATCAAGTATTCCATCGGCCCGTCTTGACAGGACATTTTCACCTGCAGACTTACAGAGTTACGGACAATCTTTCAAGAACAATTGGCAGACTTCAAAGATTAAGACTCCATTAAACGGTAGTTTAAAAGTGAATCTGGGAAATCAACTTGCAATTGGAAACGATATTCTTGGATTTATTGCTTCTTTGACTTATTCAAGTTCCAACGATATAAAAGAGATGGAACAGACAAGTTATACTTTTGAAGGGCCAAGATATCATTATAATAGTACCGTCAGTAGCTATAATGTAATGTGGGGCGCTTTACTAAATGTTAGCTATAAAGCGGGTAAAAATCATAAATTTAGCTTTAAGAATATTTATAACCAGACAGCCGATGACGAAACAACCGAATATGAAGGTTACCATAGATATTCGGATCAATTTAGAAAAACTACAGCTCTTAGATTCATTTCGCGCTCTTTGCAGTCATCACAATTAATGGGTAGTCACAATTTAGGATTTTTGAATGGGTTAAAAATTGAATGGAACCTGAATTATGCTAATTCTAAAAGAGACGAACCAGATGCAAGGAGATATATTTACTCACGATCTTCTGAAGATCCTACTGAACCTATGAGATTATTACTAGATCAAGGTTTATTTACAAGATACTTTGGAAATCTTGATGATAACAATTTTGGTACAAGCTGGGATTTTACTCTTAAGCCGTTTGAGAACCCTGGTTTACCAGAACTTAAATTTGGATATGCATTAGATTTCAAGGATCGGAATTTTAATGCAAGAATTTTTGGTTTCAGAAATATTCCAGGTGGAAATTTCTTGGAAGAGGATGAAATAATTAAGCAAAGTATTGATAAAATTTTTGCCCCTCAAAATATAAATCCTACTTTTATTGAAATTACTGAAGTAACTCAACCAACCGATAGTTATTCAGCCGATCAGAAGATTAATGCCGCATATGTTATGATGGATTTTCAACCACTTGATAATTTAAAGGTTGTTACCGGTCTTCGTTATGAAAATTCCGTTCAGAAGCTTAATTCTAAATCGAGAACTGGTGAACCGATTAATGTAAATGCAAATTACAATGATATTTTCCCCAGCATTAATATAACATATCAACCATCAGAAATAATTAACCTTAGATTTGCCGCAAGCAGAACTTTAGCGAGACCCGAATTCAGAGAACTGGCTCCTTTCACATATTTCGATTTTGTTACAAATGAATTGGTTCAGGGGAATACAGAATTAAAAAGGAGTCTTATTTCAAACTTCGATTTACGCTTCGAGATTTATCCGGCACCAAGAGAATTGTTTTCTGTCAGTTTATTCTATAAAAAATTTAATGACCCGATTGAACAGGTACTGCGTTCATCATCATCGTTCGATCCGATCAGAACATATGAAAATGGTAAGGACGCCAGAAATTATGGAATTGAATTCGAATTAAGAAAAACTCTCGGCTTCTTAAATTCTAATCTGGATAATTTTTCTGTTATAGGAAATCTAAGTCTGATTGATTCTAAAATTGAATTAGAAGATAGAGGATTTCAAATAAGTAACAGACCGCTTCAAGGTCAGGCAGATTTTATTCTCAACCTAGGTATTTATTACGAAGAATTTGAAAATGGTTTTTCTGCATCACTTGTATTTAACAAAGTTGGTCAGAGAATCTCCCGAGTCGGTTTTGGAGGATTGGGTGATGTTATTGAATTACCGCGCGACCAGGTTGATTTTAACCTTTCGACAAAAATTTATAATGGACTTTCTCTTAAAGTTGCTGCAAAAGATATTCTTGCACAAGACATCAAGTTTATTCAGAAAACCCCGGATGGTGATAAACCGTCAGAAATTGGAAAAAGGGGACAAACATTCTCGGTTGGATTTAGCTATAGCTTGTAGAAATACTACTACCTGAACCCCCTGAGAATGAATGGAATTGAAATCAATTAAATATATGGAGGTAAGATGAAGAAGTTGTACTTAATTCTGTTTGTGTTTATGCTTGCATTTAACACAATATATTCTCAGGATGTGCTTGTTTCAGGTGACATAACTACCAATACAACATGGACTTCTGATAAGACCTATATGCTGGTTGGAATTGTAAGAGTTCAATCAGGTGCTACTTTAACAATTCAACCCGGTACGAAAATATACGGTCAAAATTCTTCGCAAGGTTCACTTATTATAAAACCAGGTGGTAAAATAATGGCTGCGGGTACTCAAAGTAGTCCAATTGTATTTACAAGTGAATTTACAAAACCGGGTGCAACACGTCAGCCCACATATGGAGACTGGGGAGGAATAATTCTATTAGGCAACGCACCAATTAACGTCCCTGGTGGAACTGCTGCGATAGAAGGACCGGGTGATTCATATGGTGGAAATAATCCTGATGACAACAGTGGAGTGATGAGATATGTTAGAATAGAATATCCCGGTATTGCTTATTCACTGAATAACGAGATTAATGGATTAACATTGGGTGGTGTTGGCAGAGGAACTACAATTGAATACATTCAGGTAAGTTATTCAGGTGATGATTCATTTGAATGGTTTGGTGGAACAGTTAATTGTAAGTATTTGATAGCATACCGTGGATGGGATGATGATTTTGACACAGACTTTGGATACAATGGTAAATTACAATTCTTGCTTAGTATAAGAGATCCACAGATAGCAGATCAATCACAGTCAAATGGATTTGAATCTGATAATGATGGTTCAGGATCAACAAACTCACCGAGAACATCACCAACATGGTATAACGTAACATTAATAGGTCCGGCAGCAACATCAACTTCAAACTACAATGCACTATATAGAAGAGGAATGCATTTAAGAAGGTCTTCACAAAACAAAATATACAATGCATTGATAATGGGCTGGCCTGATGGAATATTGATTGATGGAACAAACACAGTAGCAGATGCAAAAGCTGGAGTAACATTCTTAAAGAACAGTATAATAGCCGGATCTGTATCAGGACATTTTAAGTCAACCGATGCAGCATTTCAGACAGATATGCCAGCATGGTTTACAACAAATAACGGCAGAACTTATGCTACTAATGCTGAAGTTTTATTATCTAATCCATTCAATATTGCTAATCCCAATCCAATGCCGACAATAGGTTCCCCTGTTTTTACCGGTGCAGCAACCCCACCTTCTGATGGATTCTTTGATGCAACGGCAAACTATGTCGGTGCATTTGGATATCGCGACTGGACAGCCGGATGGAGTTCCTTTAATATAGTTGTTCCGGCAAAACCAGCAGAAATTATAGCTGGTGACATAACAACAGATATTAGTTTAACCCGAGATAAAGATTACACTTTGGTTGGTATTGTTCGTGTTCAAAATGGTGGTGTATTAAGAATTCAATCTGGTACAAAGATTTATGGACAGAACTCTACTCAGGGTTCACTTATTGTTAAACCAGGAGGTAAGATTTTTGCTGAAGGAACAAGAGAGAACCCAATTATATTTACAAGTGAATTCACAAAACCGGGTGCAACACGTCAGCCCACATATGGAGACTGGGGAGGTGTAATTCTATTAGGTAATGCACCAATTAACGTTCCTGGCGGAACTGCTGCAATAGAAGGGCCGGGTGATACATATGGAGGAAATAATCCTGATGACAACAGTGGAGTGATGAGATATGTTAGAATAGAATACCCCGGTATTGCTTATTCATTGAATAACGAAATTAATGGATTAACATTGGGTGGTGTTGGCAGAGGAACTACAATTGAATATATTCAGGTAAGTTATTCAGGTGATGATTCATTTGAATGGTTTGGTGGAACAGTTAATTGTAAGTATTTGATAGCATACCGTGGATGGGATGATGATTTTGACACAGACTTTGGATACAATGGTAAATTACAATTCTTGCTTAGTATAAGAGATCCACAGATAGCAGATCAATCACAGTCAAATGGATTTGAATCTGATAATGATGGTTCAGGATCAACAAACTCACCGAGAACATCACCAACATGGTATAACGTAACATTAATAGGTCCGGCAGCAACATCAACTTCAAACTACAATGCACTATATAGAAGAGGAATGCATTTAAGAAGGTCTTCACAAAACAAAATATACAATGCATTGATAATGGGCTGGCCTGATGGAATATTGATTGATGGAACAAACACAGTAGCAGATGCAAAAGCTGGAGTAACATTCTTAAAGAACAGTATAATAGCCGGATCTGTATCAGGACATTTTAAGTCAACCGATGCAGCATTTCAGACAGATATGCCAGCATGGTTTACAACAAATAACGGCAGAACTTATGCTACTAATGCTGAAGTCGGTTTAGTAAATCCATTTCATCCCACTCAAGCTAATCCTTTTCCTTTACCAAATTCTGTAGTCTATACTGGTGCAGCAACTCCACCTAATGATGGATTTTTCGATGATACTGCAGTATTTATTGGTGCTTTTGGATATAGCAACTGGGCTGCTGGCTGGAGTTCTTTAGAGTTTATATCTACCGGAGTGAATGATGAACTGTTCGACGGGCAGATTCCAAATGAATATGTTCTCACTCAGAACTACCCAAATCCTTTTAATCCAACAACCAATATTCGATTTGCAATTCCTAAATCCGGTAATGTAAAACTCTCGGTTTATAATGTACTTGGTCAGGAAGTTGCAACACTTGTAAATGGATTAAAAGAAGCAGGTACTTATACAATTAACTGGAATGCTTCCAATGTTTCGAGTGGAATTTATATTTATCGTTTAGAATCGGCTGGACAAGTTCTGACAAAGAAAATGACTCTATTAAAATAAGTTTGCTTTCTCTCTCCATTCCTGTTCTCCGGGCGTCGTAAGACGCCCTTTTTACTTATCTAAATAACCGGCAAAGTGTTTTATCAATTTCTCCTTTTTCTTATTTTGTTCTTAACATTTGATTGAATTAAATGAAATCCAAAATCTTCTTATCAGTAATCTTATTTATTCTTTTGATATCGAATTGTTTTTCACAAAACAGAGATAGTTCTTACATCAAATATGGTAATCTGTTTAATATGTCAGCATTTACACGCCACATTAATTTTCTTGGGAGCGATTTATTTGAAGGGAGAGGAACAGGAACAACGGGAGGTAATTTAGCTGCTAAATACATCGCACTCGAATTGAGCAAAATTGGTCTTAAACCTGTTGGTAGTGAGAATACATTTTACCAGAATATCCCGATGCACGGAAGCAGAGCTTTAAACTCATCAAGACTAACTTTATTTATTAATGATGAACAAAGTGAACTAAAACTAAATGAGGACTATCTTCTTTATCAATCGGGTTCTCAAACTTTTATTCCGGTTCCTGCTCAACTTGTATTTGTTGGATACGGAATTATAGCACCTGAATTCGATTATAATGATTACCAGGAAGTTGATGTTGAAGGAAAAATAGTTGTCTTTCTGGAAGGTGAACCCTCTTCTGATGATAAAGATTTTTTTAACGGCGAATTACCTACAATATACAGTTACCCTGAATCCAAACAGAAGATAGCAATTGCAAGGGGTGCAAGAGGAAGTATATTAATTCCATTTCCGGACACCAATTGGGAAAAATTGCAAAAGGACTTTGCATTCGAAAATATTTCTCTCGCATATTCTGTTTCTTCCAATTTCAGTGCGGTTTTAAATTTTCAAACCGCACGTAAATTATTTGATAAATCAACTTATTCTCTGGAAGATGTTTTGAAAATGCATTCTGCTAATAAACTTAGGAGTTTTAATCTAAATACTAAATTGTCTTTTAGAGGTGTATTTCAGGAACGAGATTTTATTGCACAAAATGTTGTCGGATTAATTGAGGGAAGCGATCCCAAATTAAAAGACCGTTATTTAATTGTCTCTGCTCATTATGACCATCTTGGAATTGGTCCTGTTGTTAATGGCGATTCAATTTATAACGGTGTTTATGATAATGCTGCCGGTGTTTCCGTTGCTCTCGAAATTGCAAGGGCATTCTCTCAATCAGGTATTTCCACTAAGAGATCAATATTATTTTTATTCCTTACAGGTGAAGAGTTCGGCTTGCTCGGTTCAAAATATTATACGAACAATCCGCTTTTTCCACTCTATAAAACAATTGCCAATATCAATATAGACGGGATTGCTTCGTTCGATAATTTTAAGAGTATTGTTGGAATAGGTAGAGAGTTTTCAACTCTTAACAATTATTTGAAAGCGACTGCCGAAAAATTCGGTCTCGATATTGTGGATATACCACCACAATTCAGGTTCAATGAATCTTTTTCGCAATCGGATCAGGTGGCATTTGCAAATGCGGGCATTCCGGCTATGTTAACTTCAGAGGGATTAGATTATGTGAACCTATCCAAAGAGGAAGGTCTGAAAAAATATATTGAATACTCAACCATGTATTACCATACTCCTTTTGATGACCTTCAACTTCCAATTAACCTAGATGCAGCTAAACAACATATTATGATTTTATTTTCACTGATAGAGGATCTGGCAAATAATCCAAATGAACCTGAATGGAATAAAGGTGTTCCATACTTAAATGCACGCTTAAGATCAATTGCGGAGAAAAAGTAATGAAGAAATTTATTCTTGCTGTTTTCGTTTTGATATTGATTATAAATAGCTGCACTTCAACTCCTATAAAAGTTGCATCAATAAGAATCAAAGGGTCGGATACAATGCTACATCTAACTGATTTACTGGCTCAAGCATATATGGAACAACATCCGGGTATTTCTATATATGTTGATGGCGGCGGAACTGCTGCCGGTGTCCGATCACTTATTAGAGGCGAAGTTGACATCTGCACCGCATCACGTAATTTAGAACCTGATGAAGTAAAATTATTAGCCGATAATTATGGAAGCATTGGTATATCCTATCTAATTGCCAAAGACGGATTATGTGTTTACATTAATCCCGATAACCCTGTTCAGAACTTAACCCAGGATCAAGTCCGGAATTTATTCCTATGTAAATACACTAACTGGAATCAGGTTGGGGGATTGAATAAACCGGTATCACTTATTGTTCGTAATCCAAACTCAGGTACTTATCTTTACTTTAAGGAACATATTCTGGAAGGGAATGAATATTGCGATAATGTAACGATAGGACTTACAACCGAGAGTGTTATTAGTCTAATAAAGAAAGACCCGTTTGCAATTGGTTATGGCGGAGTTGCATTCAAATCCGAAATATCGCTTGCAAGAATTGATAACATTTTACCGACCGAAGAAAATATTCGCAATGATAAATATCCAATTACGAGATACTTACATTTCTACACTTTGAATCAACCAACGGGTGTTGTTAAAGAATTTATCGATTGGGTAATAAGTCCGGGCGGTCAAAAGATAATAAAGAGTAATGGATTTGTCCCATTGTTCGAAATGAATTATTAAAAAAGTGTTTTAGTACGGCAAAATTTTACAAACAAATAAATAAATATTAGTTTTGAATTAATAAATAATGAGATGATACAATGAAATCGAACCTAAACACAGAAATTGAGAATCTTAAAACAAATATTATAAAAATGGCTTCGCTAGTTGATGAACAGGTGGAGAAGGTAATTTACTCACTGGAAACAGGAGAGACAGAACATTGTAAAGGTGTTAAAGCAAGGGATCTTGAAGTTGATGCTTACGACAATCTAATACAGGCACAATGCGAGAATATGTTAACATTATATCAACCCGTTGATGCTAATTTAAGGTTTATTCTATCGTCGTTAATTATTAACAATCAGCTTGAACGGTGCGGTGATATTGCTGTAAATATAGCTGAACGTGTTAAAAAAACCAGCGGTAGTCATCCCCTAATCCAGGAAGCTCAGATAATTGAAATGAGCCAGAATGCAAGAAAGATGCTAAAACAATCAATCGACTCATTTATTTACCAGGATACAGACCTTGCAACAATGGTAATCCAGAGCGATGACCAGGTTGATCAATTAAACCGTCAGGCTTTCAAATTCCTTGTTAAGAAAATGCAGACTGAACCGGCTACAATAGAAACTTGTGCACACCTTATCATCTTAACACGTAACCTGGAGCGTTTAGCAGATCATGCAACGAATATTGCAGAAAATTTAGTATTCTTTGTTGATGCTAAAATAATAACCCATAGAAACAGGCTTAATAAACCTGCTAAAGCTGTCGAAGAAGAATGATATTTACAATATTCTAAGGGGTTTTGGCACATTTTACACTTTCCAACCCGATTAGATATGTTAAAAATCAAAAATTATCATCAAGTAATTTATTTTCATCAAATGAATTATTATATTGAAACCAAGTTACTTGACATAATTGATGCGAATAATCAAACCTAAAAAACTGAAACCCGGAGACGTTATTGGTATTATTTCTCCGGCATCTTCTCCTGATGATCTCACCAAAATTAATCGCGGCATTGAATATCTTGAAAAACTTGGATACCGTGTTGAAGTAGGTAAACACGTCGGTATGCAGGAAGGTTACCTTGCTGGTAATGATCAACAGAGATTAACAGACATCCATTCGATGTTCAATAACAAACTGATTAATGCAATCTTCTCAATCCGCGGCGGATATGGTTCCGGAAGACTTCTCGATAAAATTGATTACAAATTAATCCGGAATAACCCTAAAATATTTGTTGGATATAGTGATATCTGCGCCCTTCAAATGGCATTTTATACTAAATGCGGATTGATAACATTTGCCGGACCGATGGTAGCCGTTGATTTCCACGACGAGGTAAGTTCTTTTACAGAAGAAGTATTCTGGCGGACAATAACTTCGAATAAAAAAATTGGACGACTCACAAATCCGAGGAACGAAAAATTTTATGTCCTTCATAAAGGGCGTGCTTCCGGTAGAATTATCGGTGGTAATTTAAGTGTGCTTACTTCTTTAATCGGTACGGAATATTTACCCAAAATAAAAGATTCCATTCTGCTGCTCGAAGATATTAATGAAGCACCATATAGAGTTGACCGGATGTTTAATCAACTTAGACTTGGAAAGTTTTTTAAACAAATTAGAGGAGTGGTATTAGGTCATTTTGTAAACTGTGTTGAATCCGATCCTGAAAAGAAATCTTTCTCGCTTAACGAAGTAATCATTGAATATTTTGAGAATCTAAAACTACCAGTCATATATAATGTGAAGCATGGACATATAAAGGAAAACCTTACAATTCCATTTGGAATAAAATGTACTCTTAATGCATCCCGTGGATATATTGAAATACCTGAAAATGCAGTAGTATAGAATAATTCCATTAATCAGGTTTTGCTATCCCAATTTACTTAATTGAAGAATTCCCCTTTAATCTTATTCTCTTTTTTAAGAAATAGACCCCAAATTGCGCCGATTTTACAATTCTTTTTATCTTCTAATGGACTGGTATGCTTGTTGTTTTATAATTAGTGCGTATTTACCCGGAGTAAAAAAGGACTATGGAATTTATAGATGAAAAATATATTGATTCTTTAATAAATGATGATAAGCTTAATGATCCGGCACTTCAAAAAGAAATAATCGATAAATCGAAAAATGCAAGAGGTTTAACACTTCAGGAAAGTGCCTCGTTATTAAATATCAATAATCAAGATATCCTCGAATATCTTTTTCATATGGCAAAAGAAGTAAAAGAAAAGATTTACGGCAACCGGCTCGTTTTATTTGCGCCTCTTTACATAACCAATCAATGTGTGAACAACTGTCTTTACTGTGCATTCAGAAGAGATAATAAGGAACTTATTAGAAAGACTCTTACAATCGAAGAAATTAGAGGGGAAACAGAATTTCTCGTTAAGCAAGGACATAAAAGAATTCTGCTTGTAGCCGGCGAGCATCCCAAAAAATCGAGTATGCAATTTATTGGAGAAGCTGTAAAAACAATTTATGATGTTCACATTAATGGCGGTAATATTAGAAGAATAAATGTTAACACCGCTCCTCTTTCTTCTGATAGTTTCAAAGTGTTGAAAAGTTTTGGAATTGGAACATATCAATGTTTTCAGGAAACTTATCATTACGATACTTATCTTAAAATGCACCCGGACGGACCAAAGCACGATTATGCATGGCGTTTGTTTGCTATGGATAGAGCTTTGCTTGCCGGTATTGATGACGTTGGTATAGGTGCTTTATTCGGATTAACCGATTATAAGTTTGAAACGCTCGCTTTATTATCCCATGCTTTTAATCTCGATAGCCGTTTTGGAATTGGGCCTCATACAATATCGGTTCCGCGTTTAGAGCCGGCATTCAATGCACCTGTAGCGCATAAACCTCCATTTGCTGTTAACGATCACGATTTCAAAAAGCTTGTGGCTATAATCCGTCTCGCAGTTCCTTACACCGGAATTATTCTTTCAACCCGCGAACGAGCCGAATTAAGAAGAGAACTATTTGAACTTGGTATCTCGCAGATAAGTGCGGGTAGCAGAACTTCACCGGGTGCTTACAAGGAATCTCAGGAATCAATCGAAGAATATGAAATGGAACAATTCCAGTTAGGTGATCACAGAACATTGGATGAAGTAGTAAATGATTGCTGTAAGCTCGGTTATCTTCCAAGTTTCTGTACTGCATGCTATCGTTCATCAAGAACAGGTGACCGTTTTATGGAATTAGCTAAATCCGGTGATATTGGTAAGTTATGTGTCCCGAATGCTATATCAACATTTAAAGAATACTTGATCGATTATGCATCGGATGAAACTAAATCAGTTGCTGATCAATTCATTGAATATGAAATTGAAAAACTTAGCGGGGCAACTAAAACCAAAACAGAAAAAATGATTAATCGTGTTAAGGAGGGCGAAAGAGACGTTTTCTTTTAGAAATATTTTCTATAAATAAAAAAGGATTTTAGTACTACATAAATTTTATGAACCTAGAACAAATATTAAATAAAGAGGAACTTACAAGAGAAGAGATTATTTTTCTTCTAGGTTTAACTGACCGGGATGAAATCGAATCCCTTTTCAGAAGGGCTGATGAAATCCGTCAGCAATATTGCGGCGACGAGGTTCATTTAAGAGGTATAATAGAGATCTCTAATTACTGCGACCAGAACTGTTTCTATTGCGGTCTGCGAGAAGAGAATTATAATATTACCCGTTACCGTATGACTCCCGAAGAAATAATTGAAACTGCGCGGCTGATAACTAATTTTGGAATTAATACTATTGTACTCCAATCCGGTGAAGACCATGTTCTTGATACCGATTTAATTGCTTACATCATCTTTTCAATTAAACAAAAAACAGATGCAGCAATAACATTAAGTTTGGGCGAAAGGGGATTCGACGAATACCGGACATGGAAAATTGCCGGAGCAGATCGTTATCTATTGAAACACGAAACTGCTAATCCAAAACTATATGCAGCATATCATCTAAAACAAAAACTGAGCGATAGGATTTCTCATCTTAAGTTCCTAAAAATTCTCGGTTATCAAATTGGTTCAGGTAATATGATTGGTTTGCCAATGCAGACAATTGATGATATTGCGGATGACATTTTACTCTGCAAAGAACTCGATCTCGATATGGCGGCTATTGGTCCTTTTATTCCATCACCGCACACACCTTACCGGCTTAAAAAACCGGGCGATGTTGATCTTACACTTAAAACTATGGCTGTTGCACGACTTGTATTAAAGAACGTTCACATTCCGGCAACCACAGCACTTGCAACTCTTGACGATGAAGGTAGAATTAAAGGATTAAATGTAGGAGCAAATGTGGTTATGCCCGATTTTACCCCGGCTCCTTACAGGGAACAATATCAAATTTATCCCGACCGCAAATGTGTAAATAACGATACATCAAAACTCCATTCAACTTTACAGATACAACTCGAATCGATTGGAAGAAGAATCTCATCGAGCAGGGGAGATTCACTCAAATTCTCTCCGCAGCAGATTACGAACTGGTCGTTCAAATAAATCACCTTTCTTACATTACGTTTTGGTATTATATTTCACTCCAAAATTTTACGGGAGTAACAAAATGTTTAAAAAACTTCTAATAATTTTTTCATTTTCATTATTATTTACATTCTGTAGCTCTGTAAACGATAAAGAATTATTTGATAAAGCACAGAAAGATTTAAGCGATAAAAATTATAGTGGGGCAGTTGCCGGTTTCGATAAGCTGATTGCTGAAGCACCTAAGAGTGATTTTGTTCCTCAAGCATTATTTGAGTGTGCTAAAATCTATCATGCTGAACAGATTGCCGGATTGCCTAAAGAAGAATCGCTAATTAAAGCAATTCAATACTATAAAAAGTTATACGAAGGTTATCCCGATTTCAAAGAATCTGCTGCGGCTATGATGATGACAGGTTTTATTCTATCAAACGAATTAAATAAACCGGATGAAGCAAAACCTATTTACGAAGAGTTCCTTAAAAAATATCCGGAGAGTCAGCTTGCCGGATCGGTTAAGTTAGAGCTGGAATCGATCGGTTTATCGCCCGAAGAAATTTTACAGAAGAAATTAGAAGGCAAAAAATAGTGCCGGTTAAATCGAAGGATTATAAAAATTACCTCGATCCATTTATCATATCAAAAATAAAATCGCTCGAGTTAAGAGCACGCGCGATTGTTGAAGGTTTTATGGTAGGACTTCACCGCAGTCCTTATCACGGCTTTAGTGTAGAGTTCAGCGAGCACCGTCCTTATATGCAAGGCGATCCGATTAAGAATATCGATTGGAAGGTTTATGCAAAGAGAGAGAAATATTTTATCAAGCAGTATCAAGAAGAAACAAATTTAATCTGTAATATCTTTCTGGATATTAGTAAATCGATGCAGTTCAAACATTCTGCACAGGTAAGTAAACTTGATTACGGAATTACTCTTGCGGCAGCGTTAAGTTATATTTTGATCAATCAACAGGATGCAGTAGGATTAACTGTGTATTCAGATAAAGTCTATAATTATCTTCCGCCAAAATCGAACCGGGTTTATCTTAAGACATTACTGATGGGATTGAATAATGTTAAACCTTCGGGTTCTACAAATACTGCGGCTTGCCTCGATTCTGTTGCAGAAAAAATTAAGAAGAGGGGATTAACAATTATTATCTCCGATTTCTTTGATGATCCCGATTCGGTTATGAAAGCCCTTAAACATATTCATTACAAAAAAAACGAGGTAATACTATTCCAATTGCTCGATCCTGTTGAAAGGAATTTCGGGTTCGACCGCGATTCTATTTTTGTTGACCTTGAAACCAGTGAAGAGATGACCACTCAGCC
>CAZEBL010000041.1:0-15344 GCA_964510325.1 uncultured Melioribacter sp.
ATGTCGTTTTTTGTCTCCGGAGGTATTATTGAGAAGTCATCAATTAAAATTCTTGTTTGAACAAAATCGCCCGGAAAATCTTCAATCTTATTGAAATATTTTGCAGAGATAAAAATTGCTTTACACTCAGAATGACGAAGTATATGATGCACCTCTGTTGAATGAAACTCGGTCATAATTGGAATAGCAATAGCGCCCATAGTTGTAATTGCAAAATAAGCAATTGCCCAGTTGGGTTGATTTTCACTAAGTATAGCAACTCTATCCCCTGTTATTACACCTTCGCTTCTTAGAAATGAAGTAATCGTATCCACTTTTCTTTTAAATTCGGCAAAAGTAATTTTTTCTTTATTAATAAATGAAACCGAAGGAAGATCTGAATACTTTTGCGATGCAGTGTTTAAAACATTTAATAATGTTCTTGGTTTTAATTCATACATAATTTTCTTTCCTTATAACATCAATTGTTACTAAACCGGATCTACATGAACAAAGACTTTTTGCACTTCCTCCAGTTCCTCAAGAGTGAAGCGGACACGGTTCCCGATATCGTGGGAGATTTGGGTTGAATGATTTTTATCGACTTCTATATGGATCTCTATATGAAATTTATCGCCAACATAATGTGAACGGAAATCATTAACACCCTTAACGCCTTCAATTCCCAGTGTAATTTTTCTAATTCTATCCTCAAAATTTTTATCAGCAGATCTGCCCATTAAGTAATCAATGTTCTGTCTTCCTACTTCATAACCGGTTTTGAAAATAAATGCCGCAACAAGAATTCCAGCAATACCATCAATAAAATTAAATCCTAAACCTGTGCCTAAAACACCTAATAATGCAATTGAAGAAGCAAGCACGTCATTTAAACTATCCACTGCAGCCGCATTAACTGCCGGACTTTTAAATAATCTACCGATACGGTGTTGATACCTATTCAAAACAACTTTTATAATAATAGTAGAACCCAGTACAATATAAACAGCCGACATTGCATTAACGGTTTGGGGTTCTATAATTCTCTTAATCGATTCTTCAACAATATTAATACCTACAACAAATGCGAATACAGCAACAACAAATCCTGCTATTGGCTGAGCAGCGCTATGCCCGAACTGGTGTTTTGAATCCGGCTTCTGATTTGAAACATAAACTGCTCTTTTAATTGCAAGCGAGGAAATAATATCTGTAAGGGAGTTAAGTGCTTCGGAAACTACTGCAATAGAATTAGAAATAATTCCAACAATACCTTTTATAATAAAAAGGAAAATATTTACAAAAAGCGCAATATCAACTGCTCTTTTTAATCTATGTGGCAAATAGCTCTCCTAAAAAATGAAGCTGCCTATTTTATAATTTTATTAATAGTCAGCCTCACAAAAATAATCAGAAATTCGCTCAAACAATTTAATTTCTGCTATGACTTTTCTTCCCAGACCTGAATTAAAGTAACAATATTTTTAACCGCAGCTTCCATATCCTGAATGGCAACATACTCTGTATAAGCATGGAAATTATGTCCTCCGGCAAATAAATTGGGTGTTGGCAGACCCATAAAACTTAAGCGCGAACCGTCTGTTCCACCTCTGATGGAAGATTTAAGCGGTTTAATTCCCAGTCGATTTAATGCTTCAACAGCATACTCTTCAACTTGCGGATGTTTATCGAGAACATACTTCATATTCCGGTATTGTTCAATAACTTCAAACTCATAAGATGAACCGGGGAATTGGGCAACAGTTTTTTCAACCAATTCTTTTAGGAAACTTTCATACTCTTTCAGTTTCTCCGCATCAAAATCCCGAATAATAAATTTGATGATCGTTTGTGTTTCATTTCCGTTTACAGAAACCGGGTGGACATAACCTTCCCGTTTTTCTGTTGTTTCTGGCGATAATGAATCTTTAGGAAGCATTTCTAAAAAGCGTGCAGCAATTTTAATTGAGTTTATCATTTTACCTTTTGCGTAACCGGGATGAACATTCTTACCGTTAAATTTAATAACAACAGCATCAGCGCTAAATGTTTCGGTTTCAACTTCTCCGCGTGTTCCACCATCAATAGTATAAGCATACTTAGCACCGAATTTCTTAACATTAAATTTTTCGGTTCCTCGTCCCACCTCTTCATCCGGTGTAAAACAGATACGGACTTTGCCATGCTTAATTTCCGGATGCTTGATAAGATAATTCATCGCATCAATAATTTCTGCAACACCGGCTTTATCATCGGCGCCTAATAATGTTGTGCCGTCTGTCGTAATTATATCGAATCCAATCATATCCTTTAATTCAGGATTACTTGCAAAATCTATAATCTTCGTAGTATCCCCGGATAATACAATATCGCCGCCCTGGTAATTTTTATTAATAACAGGATTAACATTTTTACCACTAACCGCCGGTGATGTATCTACATGCGCAATAAATCCTATTACCGGAATATCTTTAACTGTATTGGATGGAAGTGTTGCAGTTACATAACCGTATTGATCCATTTCAACTTCCTGCAGACCTATTTGTTTTAATTCTTCAACGAGAAGTTTAGAAAGTTCTAATTGTTTAGGATCGCTGGGAAAAGTTTTTGATTCTTCGTCTGAAGTAGTTTCAATTTTTGCGTATTTTAGGAAGCGTTCAACTACAGTAAATTTGTAATTAGGATCAAACATAGTAACCTCGTTTTCTGTTATAATGATTAATTTTGATAGCAAGTTAATAGAAAATCAGTATCCGTTTCAATAAAATGAATGGTTATTAAAAGGCACTATTTTATACTAATTTTTACATGAAGTCTTAAAACAGATAATTGCTTTTTAGTTTGAATAATCTATGGTAATTGAGGTAAATAAATGAACACAGTTGAAATAATAAGGAAGAAGAGAGAAAGGGAATCTTTAACCAACGAAGAGATAGAATTTCTCGTATTGAATTTTACATTAGGAAGAATACCAGCTTACCAATTTTCGGCATTTTTGATGGCTGGATTTTTAAATGGATTAACAAAAGAGGAAACCGCACAGCTTACACACTCCATGCTTTTTAGTGGAAAAGTAATTAACCTGAATTCCATTAAAGGAAAGAAAATTGATAAACATTCAACTGGTGGAGTTGGCGATAAAACTTCTTTGATCCTTGCTCCAATTGTTGCCGCAGCGGGAGTAAATGTTCCGATGATTAGCGGAAGAGGTCTCGGGCATACCGGCGGCACACTTGATAAACTTGAATCCATTCCGGGGTTTTCTACAAACGTTACATTAAGCAGATATAAAACAATCATTAGAAAGTGCGGGGCTGTTTTAGCCGGACAGACAAAAGAAGTTGCACCGGCAGATAAACTTATTTATGCTCTTCGAGATGTAACGGCTACAGTTGAATCGATTCCTTTTATTACTGCAAGTATAATGAGTAAAAAATTAGCTGAGGGAATTGACGGACTTGTTCTGGATGTTAAAACCGGGTCCGGTGCATTTATGAAAAGTTATAACGATTCATTAGCGCTTACCGAATCACTCGTTAACACTGCTAAAGCATTTAACAAAAAGGTAATTGCATTTATTACCGATATGAACCAGCCGCTTGGAAATTATATTGGTAACTGGATGGAAGTTTATGAATCCATTAAGGTATTGCAAGGCGAAAAGATAATGGATCTATTAGAATTGAGTTTATACTTATCCGGCGCAATGATTTATTTAGGTGGTAAAGCAAAATCGATGGAAGAAGGAATTGAGGTTGCAATTAAAATGATAAAGAGCGGTAAAGCATTCGATAAGTTTCTCGAGATTGTTAAACTTCAAGGGGGAAATACGGATTACATTAAGAATCCATCAAAATATCCTAAATCAAAATTTCACGAAAAAATCTATGCAAATAAATCCGGCTATGTTAAATCAATTAACTCATTCGAGATTGGTATGGCTTCGCTCGAACTTGGTGCCGGAAGAATGACTATGGAAGACAAAATCGACCCTAAAGCTGGAATAATTTTCTATCCTAAAATCGGTCAGAAAATTTCTAAAGGTGAACTGATTGCTGAAATATTTACTGATAAGAAACAGAGAATAGAACCGGTTAAAAGAAAGATTTGTAATGCACTTCTATTTTCAGAAAAGAATACCAAACCTGTTCAGTTAATCAAATTTGTGTCGGATTATTAATAATGCTTGCATGAGGCGAGTTTTTGAAAAGAATTATTTTTTTAGTGCTGATATTTGGGGCTTTACTTTCCTGTTCGGATAAAAAAGAAGAAATAAAAAAACCCAGTACTATTATTGATGACTTAGGGAATAGTTTTCAATTCGATACTCCACCACAAAGAGTGATAACTCTTGCACCAAACCTGACTGAATTTATCTTTGATCTGGGATTGGAAAAATATCTTGTTGGAAATACATCTTATTGCGATTATCCGGATGATGCTAAAACAATCGAAAAAGTTGGAGATATGCTTACATTCAATTTCGAAAAAATCCTGACTTTAAAACCGGATTTAATTTTTATTACTGTAGAAGGAAACACAAAAGAAACTTACGATAAATTCAGCGAGCTCGGTTTAAAAGTATTTGTTTCGAATCCGCGTGGATTTAAGGGGATAAAAAAAACATATCTTGATTTTGCATCAATATTCGGAATTAGAAATAAAGCCGAACTTAAAATTGAAGAATGGAATTCAACAATTGCGGAGATAAAACAAGAATCTGAAAGTTACAATAAACCAACTATGTATTGTGCCGTTGAGCTTAAACCGATTATGGTTGCTGGAAAGAACACTTTCATCAACGAGATTATCGAAATCTGCGGTGGTATTAACTTAGCAGCTGTTTTACCTCAGAATTATCCGGTTCTAAGCAGAGAAGAAATTCTAAGAAGCAACCCCGATTATATTCTTTTTACAGCACACATCAACGATAAAGTAGAAAATATTGTAAACACATATCCCGAATGGAGATCGTTAGGTGCCGTAAAAAATAAAAAGGTTTTACTAATTGATAGAAATTTATTCGGAAGGCCGGGACCTCGGTTTGCAGAAGCTGTGGAAACTCTATTTAAACTTCTTCATCCTCCAGAGTAATGTTTTCATCTTCACTTGCAATAAACAGCATTGCACACTTATCACCCTTAAACTTTCCCTTAGCTTTACAATTCTGATATCTCTCCTTCACTTGTTCAACATTTGCATCTGATATGCCAAACATTTCCAGTTCTTCACCGCATTCAGCACAGAAAATAACTCTTTTGAGAGGGGCTTCATCTTTATTATGTGTGTAATTCTTTTTTTTCATAGTCATTCATTGGTTCCCAATCCAATCCTTCGCACGGCAGAAGATCGAGAGTGGGATGTTTATCATGTATTAAACAAATAATTGCCGTCTTATCAAAATGCTTACAGGTTGAACAGAGCGTATTCGTAATTATTTCTCTGTTCTTTTCAATAAATAACCTGTATTGAATTGTTGCGGGATGAATTATAACCCCATAAATAGAAATTATACCAACCCACCACCAGTATTTGTATTCAATATAGCCTTGCAAAAGCCATAAAGCCGGAATTAATATGGCCGTTCTAATTATTGCCCAGAATATTATTCCGCCCATAAAACTTCTTTCTCTTTGTTAGAAACTTAGTTATTGTAAATGGCAGTGTCAAACCAATTGGTAGTAAACTTTATGGTCCCATTAAATTGATTTTAGTTATACCATATTTTAACTTTGAGCAGTGTAAGATTATCAGAAGACTAAAATTACATTGGATTAATAATTGGACGAACAACAGAGACCCGAAACAGTACCTTCAACGGCACAAACACAATTGCCAGCTCAACCGGTAGCTAATACTGATAAAGCCCAGCAAAATAAACGACCAGCAAGAAAATATTATTATAACAGGAAAAAGTTTAAACCCGCTCAGGGTCAGCAAGATTTTCCGGTTAGAGAACAACTGAAATTTTCCTTTAAAAAAATATCAATTGTTATACCTCTTTATAACGAAGAGGATGCACTCCGTCCATTATATTCCGAGCTTAAGAAAGCATTAAAAAATTATTCGTCGGATTTTGAAATAGTTTTTGTTGATGACGGAAGTAACGACCGCTCTCTTTCAATTATTAAAGAACTTGCGCGTACCGATAACAAAATTAAGTACATCAGTTTTAGAGCTAACTACGGTAAGTCCGCGGCTCTGCAAGTTGGCTTTAAGCATGCAACGGGTGATGCAATTGTTACAATGGATGCCGACCTTCAGGATGATCCGGCAGAAATTCAGAATCTTTTAATTAAACTTGGCGAAGGTTACGATCTTGTTTCGGGCTGGAAAAAGAAAAGATACGATCCGTTCGTTAAAAAAATATCATCGCGGTTTTTCAATTTTGTTACACGTGTATTAACAAGAATAAAGATACACGATTTCAATTGCGGATTAAAAGCATATAGAAAGGATGTTGCTCATTCAATAAATGTTTACGGTGAGTTACACCGTTATATTCCTGTACTTGCAAAGTGGAAGGGTTTCTCAATTTCGGAAGTTGTTGTTAAGCATCACCCTCGCCGTTACGGAAAAACAAAGTTTGGAATATCACGCTTCTTCAAAGGTTTTATTGATCTTATTACTGTTATCTTTACCACACGATATGTAAAACGACCGATGCATTTGTTCGGATTCGTAGGATTAGTAGCAGCATTTGCCGGATTTATTATCAGTCTTTACCTAACATACGAAAAGTTTATTCTTGGTATTGGTATCAATAACCGGCCAGTTTTCTTCCTGGGTATTTTGCTTATTATTGTTGGTATTCAATTCTTTGCAATCGGATTGATTGGCGAGTTGATTGTCCATACCAACCAGGACGAAAAAGAGTATGTAATAAAAGAGAAGAAGTAAAAAATCTTCTTGAACCAGTTTTTAATTTGCGGTCTAACTTTTATTCTTCGTTCATATATTTCTTTTGAAGAGAAGAAATTATTTTAAGTTCATTTTTGAGTGAACTACTATTCGGTCCGCCTTTCTTATTGTATAAATTGAACCTGGATCAGAACGGTCCCATGCAATTCCCTGTCCGGTACAATTAATAGAGACAATATCAACCAGTTCAAGAATGGAACCTAGTTCAGGAAGTTTAAGAACATATAGTTCTTCTTCATCATGACCAGTACAATAGAGGTATCCATCCGGACCCCAAGATCCACCGGAATTTGTCATTTCTCCGAATTTTTCCAGAACTTCTTTTGGAAAAACCCAGGATTCAATCACGCTGAATTTGTCATCTAATTTTACGAGAGTAGTCCAGTTTACGTTAGTTCCGGATTGTTCCTTCCATTTATTGTAATGGCCGAACACTGCCCACCAATATCCGTTATATCGGTCAATCCAGGTGCAAGAACCCCAATTTATCCCGAAACTATGAGAACCAATATGCTTCATGGTTGCAGTGTCCCATATTTCTATTGAGCTAGTCATTGGTATTTCAGGATAATTAGAATGGGCACAATATAACTTACCCTCAATTATTACACCACTATCAAGATGTATAATTGGACTTTTTTCATCATTCCATTTATTAACAAGTTGAAACGTTTTCTTATCATACTTAGCTATTTGTTTTGTATCGACCACATAAATATATTTTTTATCAACTGCTACACCCTGACGAGCCTCGGGGGATGAAAATTGCCGGACTTCAATGAATTCTTTTCTTATATCGGAACGAAAAGCTAATATAATTGTCAAGATTAATATCAAAAGATTAATTTTAATTGTGTTCTTCCGGAAAACATTAATAATTGACATAGGTTTAGTCATCCTTCTTTAATTTAGACATTATATTTTTAACATCATTAACCAGGACAAAATTCACCCCTGAATCAAATAATTTATTTACTAATTCAATTTCATCAGCAAAGTAGAAATTTATTTTGATATTGTGATTTTTCAATTGCGGTATTATTACATCAAGAAAAGGCATTTCTCTTAATGTAAGTTGAATAAAGTCAGCATCTATTCTTATCGCTTCATTAACATATGCTTGAGGAGAATCCTTCCGATCCATGCAACAGATAATAAACCGACTATCAATTTTTCTAATTTCCTCTAAAGCACCCGCAGCATCAAGAGCAAGTATAGCATTGTTAAGCTGATCTCTTTTTTTCAATAATCTGGCTGTTTTAATAGCTATTTCTTTTTCACCTTTAATGTGAATATTCATCCAAATATTTCTAGGTATTAAATCGAGAACTTCTTCCAATGTGGGTATTTTCTCCCCAAAAAATTTTTTATCTTTCCATAAACCGGCATCAAGTTTTCTTACTTCCATAAATGGAACTTCATTCACTTTGGCATTAATTCCTGTTGTCCTAATCAATTCTGTATCATGTAAAATAACAAGAATTGAATCACATGTTAATCTTACATCAAATTCAATCATCTGAACACCAAGATCAATAGCTTCCTTAAATGCAGAAATTGTATTTTCCGGATGTGAAAACGATGCTCCCCGGTGGGCACAGATACCTTTATCCGGCAAATCTTGACCGGAAAGCATTATTATGGGGAGAGAAAATAAAGGTAATAAAAATTTTTTAATCATTTTTTTATTCTTTTGGTTTTGCATTCCATACAGTTAGTGCGAGTAACATCGATAATACCGATGCCCCGATCCAGAATAGAAAAGCATTTTTAAAATTATATACATTAACACCGTTAACCGTAACTTTACTTGCATCAATTAATAATCCGCTAACCCAATCTTGAGTTGCAGCCCCAATATAACTAAACATTCCAATTAATCCTTTAACAGTCCCTGCAGTAGCTTTCGGTGTAATATCTACAGCAATCAATCCGGCAAGAAATACAATAAGTCCTCCAACGCCAAAACCGAAAAGACCCATTGCAATTAGGTCAATCCATTGATTTCCGGGAGGTGTTATAAACAGTAGTATCACCCCGCTTGTTTGAATAACTCCATATAACAGAGTTGGAATATTACGTTTAGAATTAAAAAGTTTATCAGAGAAAAACCCCGATAGAGACGCTCCAAGAAATCCCATGACCGGATAAGCACCCATAATAAAACTTGCTTCTACGAGTTCATAGTTTTTTGTTTCCTGTAAAAACAAAATCGCCCAGTTGTTAATTGCATAACGAACAACGTACATTAATGCACTACTAACACCTAAAATCCATACATAGGGATTTCGAAGTACTTGCTTTTGCAATTTGGAAACACTTTCCTGAACTGGTTTACCGGCAGAGTAATCTTTTTTAAAATCCGCAACATGAGGAAGGCCGTATGTCTGGGGACGGTCTGCCAATGTCTGATATAAAACAAGCGCTACGAAAATACATATGATTCCGGGCCCAATAAAACCGGCTCTCCAGCCTAATGAACTAACCAGAAAAGCCGTACCTATAAATGTCAGACCTTCGCCTATATTGTGTGCACCGGCCCAAACACCATAATATGTACCCCGCTCCCTATTACTGTACCACTGGCAAATTGAAACAACACTAGGAGCCGATCCAATCGATTGGAACCAACCATTCAATCCCCACAGAATTACAAATACGATAAATAAACTAGTAAGACCAAAGAGAATATTTATTACAGCTGAAAATAAAAGAGCGATAGACATAAATCTCTTAATGTTCGCATGATCCGAGAGAATTCCGTTAGTAAATTTTCCAACCGCATAAACGTAGAGAAGAACCGAACCAATAATCCCCATTTCAGAAACAGTTAATACTCCAGCATCGAGTATTGGTTTTTTTGCAACCGATAACCCCAATCTGCATGTATAGAAGAACCCGTAACCCAGAATTAGTGATATTATTATACTCCACCGTTTCTTCTTGTAAATTCTATTTATCTCGTTCTCGTCGTTTAGTAGAGGCTTATCCTCCCCGGTTTTAAAGAACATAATTATTTTTTTCAACATCAATAACCTCAAGAAAAAAAATAAAGAGCATTAAAAAGGTTAAAAATTTACTCCTCCATTAATTGTGCAAGAGGCATTTCTGCCCCTTGCAACTCAGAAGGCATCGAGGAGGAGTGTGAGATTATAATTCAAAGCGAAAACCTGCTAGCCCGCTAAATCCGAACTCATATGTCTGTTCTAATCGCGAAAATGATTTTGAAGGATCGCCATATCTCTCAACTTCCTTTTGATTTGTAAGATTATTTAACTGAATAAAGAAATGTAGATTGGACCAGATCCGTTGACTTGCCGAAATATCAAGACGGAATTCGTGATCGAACCAGAAATCATTATACTCGTTAGTACCAATTGAATTAAGTAGTGCATCACGATATATTGTTGTTACAGTAACCTGTAGTCCAATTTCCGGATTATCATAAAATACTGCAAAGTTTGTTATGTGTTTAGGATTACCGGTTAATGGCATTCCTCTTGATTCATAGTTTGCTTTTGAATGAGTATAAGTGTAGTTAAAATAAATACCAAAAGGTTTTAGGAATTCAATATCAAGGAAATTAAAACGTTGATTGAATGCAAATTCAAATCCATATACGTCGGCAGTTCCACCGTTAATAGGTTGAGTGACTTTGTATTGATCATTATTATATGCTTGAATAGTAGTTGAACTTGTAAGAAGATAGTCGATTTTCTTATAAAAGACACCGGCGCTCAATAATCCAAGGTTATTTGTATATGTCTCATAAAGTAGATCAACACCTTTTGAGTGAGCTGGTTTTAAATCTGGATTACTCTTCGAAATTGTTTTTGCATTATCATCAACAATAAATTGGGGTACAAGACTTGTGTAGTTTGGTCTGCTTAATCCTGTAGTTAAAGCTAACCTAATATTTGTTGCATCGGAATATCGATATGTAAAATGCACTGATGGAAGTAGATCAGTATAAGAAGCATCTTGTGTTACTTTTTTATAGGAAGTATAATCAGTACTTGTATTTTCAAGCCTAACACCTATAAGCGTAGAAAGTTGTTCAGTCCATTTTATATCAGACATTGCATATCCTGCAATTATTGTTTCTGATGCTTCATAATTATTTGCTGGATAGGTTGCATCTTCAACAAATGCATTAAATGGTAATGTGCTTACAATTGGGTCGTTCCAGTAGTTAAGTTCCCATTTAAATGTTCCACCGGGGACTTCAATTTTCTGACCGCTCTTAACCGAAGCGTTTGCTCTGTGTCTATCCATCACACGATCTTTTGAGGTAACTTTTGCACCAACCTTTAACGTATTATTATAACCCATAAGTGTGTAAGGAATTTGAAGATTCATTTTGCCACCAACATCTCCATCAACAGTTAAGAAATCATCATGACGCAATCTATTAACTGTTAATGGTGGGAGTGAAGGAAACTTTTCTAAACCGGTGATATAATACAACTGTTCATTTGTCCATCCGGTATAAGGATTAGTTCTTCTATAAGACCAGTAAGTTCTGTTTGGAAGTCTTTCTCGGGATTGAATCCAAAAAAGAGTATAATCCAGATCTACATTGTTAAATAAGATGTGCTCGCCACCAAACTGAATAGTAGTCATTCTCTGATCTTCAATTCTGTTTCTTGTTTCTCTCTCTTCTAGTTTGGTGGGAATATTATTAACATTTTGTCTTCGAACCTCTTCATCAATATATGCATTGTAATTAAAGGAGAGTCTCAGGCGGTTGTCGTGATCAATCAGATAATCTGTTGCTACATTAATACCAAAACGATCTCTTTTTACATCATAGTCACTCCACTTACTATAGCTAAGTGTTGTAGATTGATCGTTTATAAATCTGTATTCTCTAAGAATAGAACCAATATTATTAACAAAGTAACTTGCTGCTGCTAACACACCAAGTTTATTATCAAAAAATCTTGCCCCATATATACCGGAATAATTTTGTATATCCTTTCTTCCCCATGCATTAAATTCTGATTTCTGCTGATTAAGACCTCCACTTGCAACAATTTTATAAAAAGGTTTCTCTGGTGCGTCCTTAAGAATAAAGTCGATTGATCCACCTATTGCATCACCATCAATATCCGGTGTAATCGCCTTAGTAACAACAATCTGTTCCATTAAACTGTTAGAAACAAGATCTAATCCGACACCTCTGCCAGCTGCATCACTTGCTGCACCTGTTGGAGCCGGTATTCTTATTCCGTTTACAGTAACCGAATTAAATTGCTGCGGGATACCGCGAATCTGGACCATTTCACCTTCACCCTGATCGTGTGTTATTGAAATACTCGGGATTCTTTGCAAGGATTCAGCTGCATTGCGGTCCGGAAAACGGCTTATTTGTTCAGATGAAACTACGTTTTTAATATTCTGCGCTTCCTTCTGTTCATTAAGTGATTTAGCTTGCCCCCTTGTTAATACACCATAAATCATTACATCGGTTAATTCCTGAATGGTTTCAGATAATTCAAAGTCTACACTAACAGTTCTGTTTGTTACTATTTCAACAGGAATTACTTTTTTTTCATATCCTAAGAATGAGCAAGTTACGTTGTAAGTTCCTGTGGGAATATTAAGAATTGTATAACGCCCTTCTTTATCGGTCGCGGTTCCAATCCTTGTTCCTTCAAGAATAATATTGGCACCGGGAAGAGCTGTTTTTGAGGTTGCCTCAATAACACGTCCCGATAATCTTCCTACGTTCTGTGCTAATAACTGCACGGGCGCAAAGGCAATTAATGCCATTAAGCCATAAACAAGCTTGAGATAATTGTATCGTGATAAAATTTTGTAAATTAGACACCTCATTTGAACCTCCTCTGATGTTTGATAATTGAAAAAACCACCGACGAAAATAAATTGCTAATATTAATTGACTATTAATTTATTGTTATGCTTCTATTACTTCTTAATTACAAGTTCATCAATTTGATTACCATAATTGTCATAAACACGCATCAATAAAGATTTTTTATTAATTGTGAGATGACAAAAATTATAAGTGATCTTAAATGAATCGGCATTAATTAATTTTTGCGAACTTGGTTTATTAAGTGCGCCACCACCACCAGCTGTTATAATGTAATTAATATTGTTATGAGTGCCTCTTGAATAACCATGTGTATGTCCTGAGAAATTAAAGTCTACACCATATTTCTCAAAGAGCGGGATTAGATAGTCTTTGTTATTCTGGTAAATATCTGTTCTACCAAAGATAAATGAAGGGACATGGCTTATGATAAATACCCAATCGGATTCTTTAGCTCTCTCAGATTTCAATTGATTTTCTAACCATTTATATTGAATACTTCCTGGTTTCATGTCGGTATAGAAATTTCTTTCCGGGTACGCTGATTGTGGATTATCAAGGAATATAAAAAAGCAATTTGTGTATTTGAAAGAATAAAAACTTTCATTCGGTGATTTCGGATTTGAGAAATTCAAATAGTAATTTTGATCATTCAGTTCATGATTTCCAATTGCACAATAAATCGGTTTGCGGGAAATAATTTCTTTTAGCGGATTAAAAAATTCTGTGTCCCAATCATCTCGCGGGCCTCTTTGAACCGCATCTCCACAATGAAGTATAAAATCAAAATCGAGTTTTTTCATCTGATCTACAATTTCTCTATGCCTTAAAAAATTGAGCTGCGTATCGCTATAAATAATAAAACTAAATTCCCTATTTGATTTTTCTTCGGTTTTGAAAGAATACCAGTCGCTTATAATACTATCCGATATTACACGATAGCGGTATTCACTTGATGGCAACAGTTTATTCAACTTGATTTCATGCAACTTGGTTAGAGAACTATTAATTACTTTATTAACGTTTTCATGCTGGGAATAATATTCTACAATGGAATTTGAATTGAGGTTTGTTCTCCAAATAATTGTAGCACTATCGCCCAGAACGTTTTGCAAATAAGGACCTCTTTCAATTTTCAGATTTTCATTTTGCTTAAAAAATTTAAAGTCGCTATATAATGTCAGGTCATCGAAAAAAGAACCTAAGTTGGCAATTGAAACAAATCCTACTTTACCGGGTAAATTTTCACTATTACTAATTGAAAAAAACATCTGATCATTCAAGAATATCTTAATAGAGTCCGCTCTAACAAATATTGTAATAGAAAATTTACAGTGAGGCCAAATAAAATTTGGTATTTCTTCAATTAAGGAGATCTGACCTTTATCTTTTTTATCAACTCTGATTAATTTATCTTCCGAAGAAAGGAGAAATCGAAAATAATTTGCTGGGTCTTTGTATTTAAATATTACTCCTATATAGTCATCATCGGTATGAATAACATTAGCTCTTAATACATAACTCGTAAAATTCATTTTATTATAGATTGCCATACTTCCCAACAAGTTTCTTTTATTGCCCGCATCAGTATCCTGTACTAAATAACCATTATCGCAATACCAGTTTGATTTGAGATCATTGGATTCATCAATTATTTCCCACCCTTCAAAGGAATTTGAGCTAAAATCTTCTGAGAATAAAATGGTGGCTTCTAGAGTATTTGAAGAAATTGAGTAGTTATTTAAGATTAATGATTGCCCCGGGAGCTTAAGGGAAGCAATTGTTAGAAAAATTATGCCCGTAATAATTTTTTTCTGCACAGGTAATATCTATTATATTTACGGAATACTTTACAGATACAAATTGTATTCCATACTTTAAGAAAATAGTTTTACTCGAAAACTACTTTATAAATAGTTTTTAGCAAATTAATTTTGTGTTAATAAATTTATTCCCACAGGACGTGGGAATTTGCGTGGGAAAAGTAAAATCATTATCCAAGTTCTTTTATATATTCTAAAAGAAAAGCTTGATACTCTTTTGGTAAGTTTTTTAATAATGTACCATTTGAACCGTTTTTTATTTGAATATTTTTGATATATCCCTCTATCCTTTGACGAACCACCATTGTTAAATTATTATTATTAGAGCCGGCAATCATTTCGGCTGCCAGCTCAAAATTCCATTTAGATTTTTTTAATGCTTTAAGACACATCCCTTTTAAGTGATGGGAAAGCGTATGCGATCCTTTCTTAAATCCAAGTTTTTCTTCACATAAACTTATTTTAAAACTATTCTCCCTCAGGACTTTCAATTTCCTCATCTCTTCCTGAGAAAAAGTCACATCACCTACAATTAATTGAGTCTTACTGAATTCCTGGTTATTTAATGCCGGGAAATATTTTTCCGAAATCCATTTGCTTCCTTCAATGCGGCTATTTTCACAAGCAATTTCAATCAGGACTTTTAATTCAGCCACATTTCCTTCAGAAAAACTGTGATTCTGTAATAACTTTAATGAATCGCTTGTTAGCTGAAGCTCAACATTATTTTTTTTACAGTAAAGTTTTACAAAGTGTTCTGCTAAAATCGGGACATCACTCTT
>CAZEBL010000042.1:0-15070 GCA_964510325.1 uncultured Melioribacter sp.
AGAACTTTTATTCGATCAATTATCGAAACCTGTTAGATGGGAAGAAACAATTGTTAATATGATTAATGATGGTGCAGAGGAATTTTATGAAATTGGTCCTGGGAAAGTTTTACAGGGTTTAGTAAAAAGAATAAATCCTGATGTTAAAATATTTGTTATTGATAAATTCAGTGATGTTGAAAGGTATCTCTGATGCAAAATAAATTTGAGAAAATCATCAATGGAATTTACATTGATCCTCAAATCTTTACCGCTAAGTTTGTTAAAGCGTGCGATGTTTGCATCTGTAGCGGTGAATGTTGTTATTACGGTGTTTATACTGATAAAAAGGAATACGAAAAAATTATGAGTATGAAAGACCGTATTATAAAATCGATGGACGATTCCCAGATTAAAGATCCGGCGCGATGGTTTGAAGAACCGGAAACAGATCCCGATTTTGAATCCGGTATTGCTGTTGGCACAGAAGTATATAACGGAAAATGTGTTTTCCTTGATAAACAGGGATTTTGTACCCTTCAAAAAATGGCTATAGAAGATGGTGAATTCAAGTGGAAATATAAACCATTGTATTGTATATTATTCCCGCTCGTTATATTCGAAGGGGCACTTACAGTAGATGATGAGCATATTGAGAGGATGCACTACTGTAGCGTAAATAAAAATCAAACAGTTACTATTTTTGAACATAGCCGTGATGAAATTAGGTATTTACTTGGTGAGAAAGGTTTTGAAGAATTATTACAATATAGAGAAGAATATCTGAACTCAATTAAGGAAGAAAAAATTGCAATCCAAAAATAAGAGAGCTATTGTTACCGGTGGTACCAGAGGCATTGGTAAAGCTATTGTAAAAGAGCTTGCATCAAAGAGTTGCTGCGGCGTCCTTTTTTCGGATGTAGCTTTTATTTATAATAGCTGCGATGAATGTGCTGCTGAAATTGAAAGAGAAGTTGGAAGTCTTGATACAAAAATTATCGGTTTCAAAGCCGATGCCACTTCTTTAGAAGATGCACAAAAAACTGTTGATGCAGCAATTGAAAAACTTGGAGGCGTAGATATTCTTGTTAATAATGCCGGTATTACTAGGGATAACCTTCTTTTAAGAATGTCTGAAAAAGAATGGGATGATGTTATTAATGTTAACCTTAAAAGTGTTTTTAATTATACTAAAGCTGTTCTTAAACATATGGTTAACCAGCGTTATGGTAGAATTGTTAATATTGCCTCTGTCGTTGGTTTAATTGGAAATGCCGGTCAGGCAAATTACGCTGCATCTAAATCCGGAATAATCGGATTTTCTAAATCAATTGCGCGTGAAGTTGCATCAAGAAATATTACTGTAAATTGTGTTGCGCCCGGTTTTATAGAAACAGATATGACAAAAAGTTTAACTGAAAAACAGAGAGAATTACTCTCTCAAAATATTCCGATGAAAAGAATGGGTAAACCTGAAGATATTGCACGCGTAGTCGGTTTTCTCTGTAGTCCTGATGCAGATTATATTACGGGACAGGTTATTGCCGTTGATGGCGGAATGACAATGTAAATAGATTAACTAATTATTATTTATCAACATTAAAGGAGTACTAAATGGACGTTGAAGCAAAAGTAAAATCTATAATTATGGATAAACTCGGTGTTGAAGAATCCCAAATTACACCAGAAGCTTCATTCACAAACGACCTCGGCGCAGATTCTCTCGATATAGTGGAACTTGTTATGGGCTTTGAATCTGCTTTCAACATTTCTATCCCCGATGAAGATGCTGAAAAAATCTCTACAGTCGGTGATGCTACTAAATATCTGAAAGAAAAATTAGGTTAATATTTTAATGGGAACGGCTTGATAAGTTTTACAATTCTTTTCAAACTGTTCCCATTTCTTTCATCAAACTATTTTTGGAGAATTAATGAGTAAAAGGAGAGTAGTAATAACCGGTATCGGTGCTGTTACACCGATAGGTAATAACACTAAAGATTATTGGGAAGGTCTTATCTCAGGTAAAAGTGGTGCCGGTTTAATAACACGCTTTGATGCATCATCTTTTCCTACCCGGTTTGCTTGCGAAGTTAAAAACTTCGATCCCCTTACTTACATTGATAAAAAAGAAGTTAAAAGGATGGATCCTTATACTCATTACGCTCTTGCTACTGCTGCTATGGCATTAGAGGATTCCAGAATAGATCTTTCAAAAATTGATAGCGAACGGGCCGGAGTAATATTTGGCAGTGGTATTGGCGGTATTGTTACTCTTACCGATGTTCATTCTCAATTTCTTGAAGGCGGTCATAAAAGAGTCTCTCCGTTTTTTGTACCGATGATGATTCCTGATATTGCAGCCGGTCAAATTTCAATTAAATACGGATTGAAAGGACCTAATTACGCTACTGTATCTGCATGTGCTACATCATCGCATGCAATTGCAGATGCATTTATGCTTGTTCAACGCGGCTCTGCAGACATAATTTTTAGCGGAGGATCGGAATATTCTATTATGCCACTTGCAGTTGCCGGATTCTGTTCTGCACGTGCACTCTCTAATTGGAACGACCGATATATGGAAGCGTCACGCCCGTTTGATAAAGATCGTAACGGTTTTGTTATGGGCGATGGCGGTGGTACTATTGTTCTGGAAGAATTAGAACATGCATTAAAACGTGGTGCCAATATTTATGCTGAAATTGTTGGTATTGGTCTAACAGGCGATGCATTCCACGTTACTGCTCCTCCTCCCGGTGGGGAAGGTGCCTTTAGATCTATGAGAGATGCTTTGAGAGATGGCGGTATTCAGCCCGAAGAAGTTGATTATATTAATGCTCATGGTACTTCAACAGAACTTAATGACCTTAACGAAACAAAAGCTATAAAAACTCTTTTCGGCGAGCATGCGTATAAACTTGCTATCAGTTCTACTAAATCAATGACCGGTCATTTACTTGGTGCCGCGGGTGCTGTAGAGGCTATTGCTACAGTTCTTGCAATAAAAAATTCTTTAATTCCTCCAACTATTAATCTCGATAATCCTGATCCTGAATGCGATTTGAATTATACACCTAAAATTCCAGCTAAACGGGAAATTAATTACGCTATCAGTAATACTTTTGGTTTTGGCGGTCATAATGCCAGTATTCTTTTTAAGAAGTTTGCAGGATAATTTTGTTTAAAGATTTTTTTGAAAATCTGATTAAGATTTTCAAATCCGGTAAAAAAAAATCTCTTCAAAAAGAGATTCTTGTTAAACTCGAATCCCTGGAAAAGGTTCTGGGATTTAAGATTGATAACACTTCCTATTTTATTAAAGCAATTACTCACCGTTCCTACCTTGAATTAAAACCTGAATTGGAAAAATCGAATGAGCGTTTAGAATTCCTTGGCGATGCTGTTCTTAATATGATTGTCGCTAAATACCTGTTCGAAATTTATATGAATGAAGGGGAAGGATTTCTTACTAAAGTACGATCTTCCCTTGTTAATAGGGATCGTTTATATCTTACAGCTGAACGGTTGAAATTGAAAAACTTCCTCATGTATAATCATAAGTACCTTGGCGATTCCATAGAGGGTTTAAAAACAATTTTAGCTGATTGCCTCGAAGCAATTATAGGTGCCATATATCTGGACCAGGGAATTGAAACGGCAGAAAGCTTTATTCTTGATAACCTTATTTATCCAAATGAAGAAGACCGTGGATTCTTAATTGATAAAAATTATAAAGGCCAGCTGCTTGAGTATGCACATTCAAAAAAAATGGATCTTCCCAAATACGTTGTTACGAAAGTTGAAGGACCTGAACATAAAAGAGTCTTCACTATAGATGTTTATATAGGTGATAAAAATTACGGAACAGGTAAAGGGGGAAGTAAAAAAGCGGCTGAACAGGATGCCTCAAAAATTGCATTATCCCATTTAAAATCGGATTGTAATAGAAATATTAAATAAAATTCTCACATCCCATTTCTATCCTTTTACTTATATTTGTTAACAAAATTAATCAATTTATGATAAACCATTCCTTGCGAGTAAATTATGAACCATTTTGAATTCTTCGACAAATTTGTTGACAGGCATATTGGACCTGGTAATAACGATATTAAAAAAATGCTGGATGTTATTGGTGTTGATTCAATCGATCAATTAATTGAGAAGACTATTCCGAACTCAATTCGGTTGAAAGAGAATTTAATTCTTGATAATCCGATGACAGAATTTGAATTAATGAACCACCTTAAGGAATTAGCATCCAAAAATAAAGTCTTTAAAAGTTACATTGGACTGGGTTACTATCCAACAATTACACCGGGAGTAATTAAAAGAAATATTCTTGAAAATCCCGGATGGTACACTCAATATACACCTTATCAGGCAGAAATTTCTCAAGGCAGATTAGAAGCATTATTAAATTTTCAGACGATGGTAGTTGATTTGACCGGTTTGCCAATCGCCAATGCATCGCTTCTCGATGAAGCTACAGCAGCCGCTGAAGCAATGGGAATGCTCTTTTCTGTTCGTAAAGCGAATAAGAAAAACGCAAATGTGTTTTTTGTTAGTGATGAAGTTTTCCCTCAAACAATAGATGTTCTTAAAACACGTTCAGCTCCGCTTGGGATTGAATTACGAATCGGCAATCATAAAAAAGTTGAACTGACTGATGATATGTATGGAATACTTGTTCAATATCCCTCTGGCAATGGAGAGATTTATGATTATACAGAACTATTCAATAAAGCTACTGAGAAAGGTATTTACAAATGTGTTGCAGCTGATATTCTAAGTTTGGCTTTGCTTACTCCTCCCAGTGAATTTGGTGCCGATGTTGTAGTTGGCTCAGCTCAAAGATTTGGTGTTCCGATGGGTTATGGAGGTCCTCATGCTGCTTTCTTTGCAACAAAAGATGAATTCAAGAGACAAATACCCGGTAGAATAATTGGTGTTTCAATCGATGCTCAAAATAAACGAGCACTTAGAATGGCTCTTCAAACCAGAGAACAACATATTAAACGTGAACATGCTACAAGTAATATATGCACAGCCCAGGTTCTTCTTGCTATTATGGCTGGTATGTATGCAGTATATCATGGACCTAAAGGAATTAAAGCAATTGCAGAGAGAGTTAATAATCTTACAATTCTCCTTAACAAGAACTTGAAAGAATTAAGTATTCAACAAAAGAATCAATTTTTCTTTGATACTTTATATGTACAAATGAATTCAGTTGATGAAGCTAAGTCAGTTAATAAATTAGCATTAGAGAAAAAGATTAACTTAAGATCGATAGATGAAAAGTCATTTGGTATTTCAATTTCTGAACCGAATACTTTACAGGATATTGAGGAATTGATTACAATTTTTGCCAATGCTGTAAATAAAAAATATACTTATCAAACAACTAATAATCTTGGAACAAGTATTCAGCAAAACTTACAGCGAAAATCCGAATACTTTACACATCCGGTTTTTAATTCATATTATTCAGAAACAGAAATGCTCCGCTATATAAAAGGTCTTGAGAAGAAAGACCTCTCATTAACTCAATCAATGATTCCTCTCGGTTCCTGTACAATGAAATTGAATGCATCTACTGAAATGTTTGGAATATCATGGAGTGAGTTTGCTGATATCCATCCTTTTGCACCATTGGATCAAGCAGAAGGTTATAGACAATTAATTAAAAACCTCGAAAATCAATTAGCAATTATAACCGGCTTCAAAGCTGTTTCGATGCAGCCGAACTCAGGTGCACAGGGTGAATATACTGGTCTTATGGTTATAAGAGCTTACCACCATAGTAGAGGTGATTATCAACGTAATGTAGTTTTAATTCCTTCCTCAGCACATGGAACAAATCCGGCAAGTGCTGTAATGGCCGGGGGCAAAGTTGTTGTTGTTAAATGCGATGACAAAGGAAATATCGACCTGAATGATTTGAAAACAAAAGCTGAACAAAATAAAGAAAATTTATCTGCTCTAATGGTAACATATCCATCAACTCACGGTGTATTCGAAGAAGAAATTATAGAAATCTGCGATATCATTCACAAATACGGCGGTCAGGTTTATATGGATGGAGCTAATTTGAATGCACAGTTAGGATTAACCAGTCCCGGTTTAATAGGTGCCGATGTTTGTCATTTGAATCTTCATAAGACTTTTACAATTCCACATGGTGGTGGTGGACCCGGTATGGGACCAATAGCTGTTGCCGAACATTTAGTTCCGTTCTTACCCGGTCATCCTGTTGTTAAAATTGGTAACGAAAAAAGTATTAATGCGGTATCTGCAGCACCCTGGGGAAGCGCAAGTATCCTGGTTATTCCTTATGCATATATAAAAATGATGGGCGGTGAAGGATTAACTTATGCAACTAAAATTGCTATTCTAAATGCTAACTACATCAAAGCAAAATTAGCAAATCAGTTTTGCACACTTTATTCAGGAAAGAATGGTTTTGTTGCCCACGAACTTATTTTTGATACAAGAGGATTTAAACAGACTGCAAATATAGAAGTTGAAGATATAGCAAAGAGATTGATGGATTATGGTTTTCATGCTCCAACAGTTTCTTTCCCGGTTCCCGGTACATTAATGGTTGAGCCGACCGAAAGTGAATCACTTTATGAACTTGACCGGTTCTGCGATGCATTATTGTCAATTAAACAGGAAATAGAAAAAGTTGAACAGGGGATTTGGGATAAAAACGATAACCCGTTAAAAAATTCTCCGCATGTTGCTGAAGTTGTTATAGCAGATGAATGGACTCATAAATACTCACGCGAAGTTGCAGCTTTTCCGGCTAATTATGTTAAAGAGAATAAGTTCTGGCCGACTGTTAGCAGGATAAATAATGCATATGGAGATCGTAATTTAGTTTGTAGCTGTCTTCCAATAAGTGAATATGAAGAATCAAAGGTAAATTAATTTGATAAACTTTTGCGATATATTAACAGAATCGAAATCGATAGCGGTTGTAGGTATATCCCGCGAGCCCCATAAAATAAGCCGCAAAATTGCATCATTTCTTTCTGAGGTTGGATATGATGTTGTGGGTGTTAATCCCTCATTTGGAAATGAATATGCCGATGGAATTAAAGTGTATAAAACTATTTCCGATATTCCTCATAATGTTGATATCATAAATGTTTTCAGAAGATCCGAAGACATTCCGGGAATAATTGATGAAGTAATTAAAAAAAATCCTAAAGTACTCTGGCTTCAACAGGGAATTAGAAATGATTTAGCAGTAAAACCTGTTATTGAAAAGGGTATTGTCACGATTCAGGATGAATGTATCTTCGTCCAATACAATTATTGTAAATCAATCAAGAAACATTAAAGAAACCGGTTGTGATGAAATTGACTTACTTTAAAATCTTTTTCGTTACAATCGGTTTTTTGTTTTTAATTCAGAATAAATTGATTGCCGTTCCGGATTCACTTTTTGTACCCGACCAATTTTACTTTGTTGACTCAATTAAAATAACGGGTAACGATATAACCGAAGATTATATCATCTTGAGAGAATTAACTATTAAGCCCGGCGATATTGTTAACTCTACTACTCTAAAGTATAATAGGGAAAGGATTTTCAGTCTTAGACTCTTTACTAAGGTTGAAGTTTATCCAGCTGTTAATCAGGATAAAAACATTATAAATATTGAGGTAAACGAGAGCTGGTATATCTATCCGATCCCATTTATACGTAGACAGGATGGATCAATGAAAAAACTCTCCTATGGAATTAATTTCTCTTACAAAAATTTCAGAGGAAGGAATGAACATCTTAGAACTATAATTAGCCTTGGCTACGATCCTTACTTTGCGCTACTTTACCAGAATCCGGCTTTAGATTACAGTAATAATCTTGGATTGTCATTCGACTTATCATTTCTTAAACTAAACAATAAAAGTGCTTTTGCTAAAAAGCTTTATGGCAGCGATTTCAATTATAAATTCTATTCAACGGGAATCGGTTTATTTAAAAGATTAAACCAGTTCAACGAAATCTATTCCGGGATAGGCTATGATTATATCGAAGGTCCGGAATTACCTATGAAGCGAATTACTTCATCAGGTCAAAGAATTGATAGAGTATTATCACTTACTTTCGGATATGATTACGATTCACGGGACCTTAAACAATTTTCTCAGAATGGAATTTTTGCATCAACTATCTTTCGTCATAAGGGTTTCGACATATCCAATATTAACTACAATATTTTCTTGTTCGATTTCAGAGAATACCGGAGCATAGCTGGTGATTTTTCTGCAAGATGGCGCTTTGTTTTTCGGCATACATTCGGATCAGCAATTCCATTATATGATTATTCATTCCTCGGATATAATGAATATGTAAGGGGTTATAGTAACGAAATTGAAGAAGGAAATAATTTAATATTAACTTCAGTTGAAGCAAGTTACCCGATAGTAAAGGATTGGGATTTTAGTATTAAACTGCCTCTGCTTCCAATACAATTAACTTCGGCAAGAATCGGCATTTATATTTCTGCTTTTACTGATGCCGGCGAAGTATTTAATAATCATCAAAGATTCAGGTTTAGTGATTTTAATACAGGTTACGGTTTCGGTTTAACAATTTTAGTATTACCTTATAATGCAATTCGGTTTGAATATGCATTTAATAAAAATGGTACAGGAGAATTTTTAATTGAGACAGGATTTTCTTTCTAATATCGATCTTTTTTATACAGATCAAAATGTAATTGATAATCATGTTTTTATTACGGGGGAGGAAGTTCATCATATAAAAGATGTTCTCAGATATTCTATCAATGAATTGATTTATGTAACAGATGGAAAAGGTTCTATCTACAAATGTAAATTAGCTTCGATAAATAAGTCGGAATTGCAATGCTCTATTGATGAAGTACGGCACTACGACAACCATTTCGAAAATATTACATTCTGTATTCCACGTTTGCGAACGCAGGATCGGCTGGAATTCGCTCTGGAAAAATGTGTAGAGCTTGGAATTACTAATTTTATAATATTTGACTCAATCAGAACGGTTATTAAAGGAGCCAAACTCGACCGATGGCAGAAAGTACTTACATCGGCAATGAAACAATCTCTTAGATCATGGTTACCAAAAATTAGTTACGTTAAGAGTGTCTCCGAAATTGCATTACTATCGGGTAGAAGAGTGGTTTTTGAACAATCGGCTGCTACGCCTTTTAATAAATTTTTAACCCAGCCGGATTTTTCATCAAGAGTTGAGAACATTTACTTCTTATTTGGTCCAGAAGGTGGATTTGCCGATGAAGAAATTGCAATGACTAAAAAGTGTTCATTTGTAAAATTAACCGATAACCGTCTTAGAGCTGAAACAGCTGTAATAACGGCAGCCAGTATTATCTCGATGGAATTGAATTAGAGATTCTGAAAATATTTTAAAAGTAAATTATTGTTAAATAAGATCGATAATTTTTTTTACAAGTCTTTCAAAATCCGATTTTACTTTTTCAGCAGTTTCCATTACCTCTGCGTGGGATAATTTTGTAGGGGAGAGACCCGCTGCAAAATTTGTAATACAGGAAATAGCACCAACTTTCATCCCGAAGAATGATGCATAAACAGCTTCGTGCAAGGTTGACATACCGACTGCATCGCCGCCATACTTCTGCATCATTTTAATTTCTGCTTTTGTTTCATAGCTCGGACCTTTAGTAAACCAGTAAACTCCTTCTCTTATAGCTATCTCTTCTTCTATTGCTGCCTTCTTAATTTTTTCATTTATTTCCCCCGATGGAAAATCAATAAAGTCATTCCTTTTATTGATTGTTGTTAATCCCAGAACTTCAGTTAATTCTTTTTTAATAGCCATTCCATTAAATGAAGAAATTAACATTAAATCACCCGGCTTAAAATTAGAATTAATTCCGCCGGCAGCATTAGTAAGTATTATAGTTTTACAATTTAATTTTGCTGCAAGGTGAATCGGTATTATACATTCGGATAATTTATACCCTTCGTAAAAATGAATACGTCCCTTGACAATTAATAATTTCTTACCATTGTATTTTGCAAAATGTAAGTAACCCTGATGACCTTCTACAGTCGATTTTGGATATCCGGGTAATGTTGAAGTTGGAAAAGATTTAACCGTTTCAACTTTTTCTGCAAAATCTCCAAGTCCGCTTCCAAGTACAATACAGATTTCAGGTTCAAACGGAATTTCCGTTTTAATTTTTTCAACAATCGATCTATATTTTTCATTCAGGTTTAACATTAGAATAGAATTCCTGCTAATGTAGCTGTTAATAAAGTTGCGAGTGTTCCGCCTATTACAGCACGAATTCCTAACTTTGCCAGATCGGTCCTTCTATTAGGTGCTAAAGGAGAAATACCTCCAATCTGAATTGCAATCGAACTGAAATTAGCAAATCCGCATAATGCATAAGTAGCCATCAAAATTGCTTTTTCGTTTACAAGAGATTTTACTTCAACAAGTTTGCTCATATCAAGATAAGCTACAAATTCATTCAGAACTACTTTGGTGCCGATTAAACTACCAAAGTGATATGCACTTTCCCATGGCACACCTATACCGAATGCAATAAACTGAAGGATCGAACCGAAGATTAATTGCAGACTGAACTTATGTCCAAACTGTGCTATCAATGCGTTATTAAACCCGAAGATATCGCCAACCCATCCAAGGAAATAATTCACGAGTGCAATCAGAGCAATAAATGCAATAAGCATTGCAGCTACATTGAGAGCTAAAGTCATCCCTTCGCTTGCACCTACAGCAGCAGCTTCAATTACATTCGATGCATTTTTTTCAACAGATACTTTTACAGTTCCTTTTGTCTCCGGTTCACCGGTTTCCGGATACATAATTTTAGAAATTAACAATGCAGCCGGCGCAGCCATTACACTTGCACCTAATAAATGTGTTGCAAAGAGTAATTGCGCTTCTCGAATCGGAATATTATTGGCTTGAGCGTATGCGGTTCCCAAAATTTGTATATATGCTGCCATAACTCCACCGGCTATAGTAGCCATTCCACCTACCATTATTGTCAGCAATTCACTTTGTGTCATTCCTTTTAAGTATGGTTTAATCATCAATGGTGCTTCTGTCTGTCCGACGAATATATTAGCAGTACATGATAAAGATTCTGCGCCGCTTGTTCCCATTACTCTTGCCATAAACCATGCCATTCCTTGAACAATTTTTTGCATCACACCTAAATAATAAAGGAGCGACATTAAACTCGCGAAGAAAATGATTGTAGGTAAAACCTGGAATGCAAAGAATACTCCTAAACTTCCGTCATTACCGGGACCCAATCCCAAACTTCCGAAAACAAATTTTGCACCTTCAGTAGTAAAGTTTAGAACTAATACGAAGAAAGAACTGACAAATCTGAAAAATTCTTTAATCCATCCTAAAGGAGCGAAGAATTGACCAAGCTGATCACCTTTAATTATAAAAATTGCGAGAGTTATTTGAATTGCTAATCCGCTTAGAACAAGCCGCCAGTTTATTTTCTTTTTGTTGTTCGAAATTAAAAAAGCAATTCCGAGCAGGATTATTATTCCGATTATTCCTCTAAATAGTGAAGTGAAGTCCATTATACACCAGAATTCATTTATGAATAATTATATAAAGTAATTTAAAAATTGATCTGCTTTCATCTGTTTAAATCAGTTCAATCTGTGTGCTATTCCATATTTGAATCGTGATACATGATAATAATCTTATTCCGGAATGTAGTGGCATTTTCTGCACCTTGCCTCATAACTATCAGCAGCACCGACAAGAACCCTCTCCGAAGAGACCACTTTACGTTGAGTCTTATCAGCCGGGTTACCGCAGTTAACACAGATTGCTAATGTTTTTGTTATATATTCAGCAATTGCTAATAACTGGGGCATCGGGTCAAAAGGTATTCCACGGTAATCCTGATCTAATCCGGCAACTATAACACGTTTTCCTTCGTTTGCAAGCTGATTGCAAACATCAATTAAATCCTGATTGAAAAACTGTGCTTCGTCAATTCCGATTACCTGTGCATTTTCAACATAGTGCAGAATTTCTTTAGCATTCTCAACAAGGATTGAGGGCATTGATTGCTCGCTATGCGAAACAATATCACCCATAGAATATCGGTTATCAATTTTCGGTTTGAAAATTTTTACGTTCAGCTTTGCAATTTTAGCACGTCGTAACCGTCGTATAAGTTCTTCTGTTTTGCCGCTGAACATACACCCGGCAATTACTTCAATCCACCCGGTGTTTTTTGGTGTTGAGTGAGGTTGAAATTCCATCATTTCTTAAAAAACTCCTCTCCGAATGAATAGGGAAGTAGGTCTTTTAATTTTAGTTTCTTGCTTTTCCCTTTTTTGTTAACAAGAATAACATCAAGATTTCCCCCGCATAAATCGGATAATACTTGCCGGCAAGCACCGCATGGTGGTAAATAATCTTCAGTATCTCCGGCAACTGCTATGGCTTCAAATTTTCTTTCTCCTTCTAATATTGCTGTAAATAGAGCCGTCCTCTCTGCGCAAATTGTTAAACTGTAAGATGAGGTTTCAATGTTTGCACCCTGATAAGTTGTACCTTCTTTTGTTAGAAGAGCTGCTCCTACATGAAAGTTTGAATATGTTGGAAGGGCTTTTGATTTGGCTTCGATTGCTTTCTGAATAAGTTCTTTTCTGTTATACATTCCGTATTAGATTTTTTTTATGCAAAGATAGGTTATTACTTATTAAAATGGAATTGGAAAGTTATCTTGTTACAGGATACCGGATGCACGATACTTGATGCTGGATATTTGAGTTGACGCTACAATGAAAAGCATTGCTTCCAAATTTCAGTCATTACTTATTTACTGTAATGCAGCTTGTTTGCAATTTTAATAACAAATCACCAATCACCAATATCCAATATCCAATTACTGTTTATTACGGAAAATTCCGTAAAACAGTTTTATCGCCGCAGCAATCCATACTATAGCATACCAGTACCAATCAAGACTCAATAATTCCGGCCATAATTTTGCAAATAACAAAGTTGCGGCAAAGACTGCTATTTTAATCAGTCCGATATCCCAGACATCGGATTTATAATTGAATGCTCTGGTAATAAAATTCATTTCAACCTCCATATCGCTATTATTTAATGAAATTAATCGTAAATCCTTTATTCGTACTTATTAATTCAGAAAATTTGAAATTATTTTCTATTGCCATTTCTTTTATCTTATCTATTGATAGCAGATCCGGGTCACCTTTCATTTCTGTTATAGAAAGTATCCCGCCATTTCGTAATACAGAGTAAACAGATTTTACACAACCTCTTGAATCCGATACCTCACCTAATACTGTTACCATAAAAACAACATCGAATGAATCTTTTGCGAAAGGTAATTTAGAACCGTCACCTCTTACAAAAAAAGCGTTTTCAGTATTATTCTTTTTTAATTTCTTATAGCTTTTCCTAAGCATCTCAATCTGAATATCGTAAAGAACAACTTTACCATCAGGAATATTTTTTGAAACCTCTGTACTGAAGTAGCCCGGACCGGATCCGATTTCCAAAACTGAGGATACGGATGTTAGATGGAGGTTTTTAACAAGTTCAGAAGGTGATAGAATGAATTTTCTTAGGGGATTATCTAAAATGAATGCAAGTTCATGAGGATAAATTCCATTCCCTGCAAATCGATTCCAGATATCTTTCCATTTGGAGAGAGTAGTTCCTGATTTTTTATTAGACATATTGTTTTATGATAATTTCTAAAAGATCTCTCACTTATTAATTATTAAATGAGTAATGAATTATAATTCAGAATAACATAAACTTTTTTATTCTATCAATCTTTATTTGTATCAATATCTTCCTCATCAATATGAAATTTATGAAGCATCCTGTGTGTAATAGGAGCTAATACAATTCCAAGAACAGCAATAAATACAAGTCCGCTAAACAGAGCATAAGCAGAAGCAAAAATTTTTGCTCCGTTATTAGGAAGTTGGTTGACAAGACCCATCCCGCCTAAGATCATTGATACTTCAAGAAGGGAATCAACAAAATCAAAACCCGCGATAAAATGATAACCGGCAATTCCGATTGATAATGCTACGGTTATTAACGCAAATGCAATTAAAATTGATAAGGATAATCTCCGGATAAATACGGAAAAAGGGGCAAGTTTTTCGTGCTTTTGCTCGAACATCTAAACCTCAAGTTAAGTCGATTCAAAATTAATAATTTTCGTAAAACTATTTTGTAGTTGGTCCACCCATTTTAGTTAATACTGAATCAACCGGCTCCCAGAGTTCTATCTTATTTCCATCAGGATCCATTATGTAAGCAAACTTTCCGTATTCGTATTTCTGAATTTCACCAATAATTTTGACTCCGTTCGATTGTAGAATCCTTAAAAGTCCTTCTAAATTCTGAACTCTGTAATTGATCATAAATTCCTTACTTGAAGGATCGAAGTAATCTGTTTTACTTTCAAATGGACTCCACCTGAGGTAATTAATTTCATCAGGATTATTTGCATTACGGAATTCGAATACTGATCCATAAAGATCAATTGAAAGACCAAGATTCTTTCCATACCATTCCTTAATTGCAGAAGGATCTTTCGACTTGAAAAAAATTCCTCCGATACCGGTTACCTTTGGGATTGTGTCATTAGAGGTTAGATTTTTATTTGTATCAGGATTTGTTTTGGGACTATCATTAGTATTAGAATTGCAGCATATAATTAGTAAGAGGGAGAAAGTACAAATGGCAAGCTTATACATTTTGTAATCCTTTCTAAAACTCAGGACAATAATATGAAATAGAATTCAAAATGAATAGGGAAGCAGCAGAAATTATAATTACGATGATGCGCTTAGGAAATCTATTAACCGTCCGTTAATAAAATAATTCCAGCCGGCTATACAGCTTTCCCGCTTAAATTCTTCAATGTCATCAGGAAAGTCTTCAAGAACTTTTACAGTAAGTCTAAGTGTAGTAGAATCATTATTATCAAATAACTCAAATAGCGAATTTGATCTTCCTTTGTATTCTTCAAAAGTCCAT
>CAZEBL010000043.1:0-15032 GCA_964510325.1 uncultured Melioribacter sp.
CAATTGGACTTGAACAATTTTGAACCGGGCGAATATCAAATTAAAATTGTAATTAAAGACAATATTGCCGGAAATGAAAAAGAAATTGACAGGATTATAAAATGGCTGAAATAATTGCCTGAATTAAAATTATTTTTTATAACCTTTTCAAAACCACCATTGTCATGTCATCATTCTGCGGATAGTTGTCAGTAAATTTTCTAACTTCTTTTAATACCAGGTCAATTAATTCTTTTGCTGAAAGGTTTCTGTTCGATTCTATAATTTGTATTAGTTTATCTTCGCCAAACTGATCATGTCTTTCATTCATCGCCTCGGTGAATCCATCCGTATAAAGTACAAACACATCACCTGGTTTAATCTCGATAGTTTCTTCGTTTAATGTTGATGCAAAAATGGATCCCTCTTCAAGTCCGAGAGCCATTCCTTTACTAAGGAGCAGTTTCGTTCCGCCAGATTGCCGGCTGCATAAGATTCCGGGATTATGACCGGCTCGCGAGTATGTTATCATATTACTGTTTCTATCAAGAATAGCATAGAACATACTTACGAAAGAATTTTTTTCGATTGTTTTATAGAGTAACCGGTTAACTTTTACGAGCACATTGGAAGGGGAAACATTTTCTTCGGCATGTGCTTGAAGAATTCCCTTCGTTAAAGTCATGTAAATTGCTGCGCCAATCCCTTTACCGGATACATCACCTATAGCAATTCCAATCTTATTATTACTCAGTTTAACAAAATCAAAATAATCACCACCGGCTTCAATTGCGGGTAAGGAGATACTTCCAACATCGTATCCCGGAATTTCCGGATCTTCTTTTGGAAGAAGACTTAATTGAACACGTGCAGCAATTTCCATTTCTTTCTTTAAACGCTCTCTTTCAGAAATTCTTAGAACATGTGAAGGCAATCCATAATTTTCAAGAACGAATTCTTCTTTCCTAATCCGGCTGATTACATATATCAAGGGAATTATTAGATAAGCTATAACGAGCAAAATAAAATTCAATTCAAAAAAAGAATTTTTACTGGCATAAAGTGCCAATCCTTTTGCAACCAGTATTGAAGTAAAATGAAGACTTAATATTGTAAGTAGATCGAACAGAAAATAAATGTATGCAATTCCGCATCCAAAGATAAACCCGGCTAATAAATTCATCCCGAAATTGTTTAATGATGGAGGAGTGGAAGCAATTACAAATCCAAGTGTAGTAACAATTCCCGATAAAAGTATTGAGAGCCATTTCTTTTTCCATCGCTGATAAGAAATGTTAACAATGAAAAATGTAATTCCTATTGAAGCCAATATTGATGTAGTTGCTCCATCCAGTATGGTTGCTAATACGGGTAAATAAGCAGCATGACTTTCAAGCAAACCGACAGGTGAAATAAAAATCTTTGCATCCGGTTGATCAATTATGAGTGCAACGACAACAAAGCTAAGAGAAAGTGCAGAACCTAATACAAAACCTTTCAGAAGCGAATTACCAGAATCAACCGCGAAGAAATGACCCTTAATAAATGCATCAATCCCTTTTAATTTATTTGGCCATAAACTCCTTGCGTAGGATTCTCCAACTGTCCATGCTGCAAATACTAACAATGAAAGGAAAAAAGAGAAAATTAATCCATTTACAATAAAGATAATTATTTTTGTGTAGAGGAAAGAAACGTTTCCAATAAAAGCGCCCTGTCCAATTGCCGGCCAATAATTTATTAAGTTGATTAAAGATAAACCGAAATAGAGAAGGAAAAAATTTCTTCCAACACTAATCCATACTTCCCCCTGATGATATTTTTTAAGGAAGAGGTAAAATGCTATTAGCATTATAATGATTACAAAAATTACAGATACTGTTCCATAGATTGCTTCAATTGCTAAAAAGTATTCCCGGTCTTGCTGCGGCACCTCAAAGTAGTAGGAATAACTTCCAACACTATTGCCCAACACCCGTGCAGTAATAATTATTTTTGCATCTAACGTTTCAACATCTTTTTCCCATCGGAAAGAGTAGTCAGTTCGTGATTTAATATTTTCTTCGCGGGATTCTGTCATCTTAAATTTGTTGAAATCAGAACCGACTTTATCCAAGAGGTATGATGATACTAATGAAGTAGCTTCTTCTTTAGAAATTGACGGGATTGAAATTGTGTCGGGTAAGATCTTATTAAATCCAAACACTTTCCCTTTATTAGAAACATCTACGGTTATGCTTTTCTGCTGAATATTTCTGGGTAGATTTTGATGGAAATAAACAGTCCAGCTTAAATTAGACCATAATTCATCTTTGCCGTATTCCTTAAATTCTTTTCCGCCTAATTTTTTTAATATGTATCTGGCTTCTACAGGTGAATTATCCAGAAAAACTTCTACATACATATCATCAACATTTTCATTCTGTTCTTTCAAAAAATCTTTTGCTATCTGAATCGCATCGGATTGTGTAATATTCATATTCAAACTTTCGTATGGGGTAAGCGGGTATAGTAAAATTATTAATCCGATTATTATTATTGATGCAATAATCCAATAACGATGCGAAGCAAAATTATTCTGCATTTTGTTCTCTCTTACGTTTGAATATTGTTGACAATCTACAGGTTTAAGACGGCTAAAAAATAGAAAGGTTTGTGCTTAGTAGCAATTAAATTTGATGGGTATTAAATGATTATATGCCTTCAATATTTCTAAGGTATTCTCCAAAATCTTTATCAGATCCAAGAATGTGATTAATTGTCCAGTCCTTTAAGTAGTCTATGGTTTTCAAACTCAATAATAAATTATTTTTCTTCGAATCTCTTTTAAGCAAAGTTAGTTTATCAATAAATTCACGGTGTTCAATTTTATGCTGCATTATTTCAGGATACTTGTTAGCATGCTGCATTTCTTCTTCCATATCGAAATGATACTTTGTATAATCTTCCATTTTAATTAATACATCATTAATTATTGATTGTGAAGTCCCCAATCTTTGAGCTTCATAAAGTTCGTTGATAATTTCAACAAGCTTCTTATGTTGGTCATCTATTACGGATATACCGATATTAAATGAATTCTTCCAGCTTATGTATGGCATGCTAATTCCCTCTGCTTACAATAATATTATCGAACACAATTAACATTTTTTTAGCATTTTGCTGGCAATGACCTTCTAAAAGTTTATTAGAGAGGTGTAAAAATTCATTATATTCGCAGTATCAAATTCAAAACCGATTATAAATGAAAGAATTAGAAGTTAATAAGCAAATTGCTCTTGAGCATGGATTGACTGAAGAGGAATTCGGCTGGATCTGTGAAAGGTTAGGAAGAATCCCTACTTTCACCGAATTGGGAATTTTTTCTGTTATGTGGAGCGAGCATTGCAGTTATAAGAATTCAATTGCTCTTCTTAAAACATTGCCGAGAAGCGGTGGAAAATTACTTGTCGGTGCTGGAGAAGAAAACGCCGGTCTTGTTGATATTGGAGATGGATTGGCAATTGCATTTAAAATTGAAAGCCATAATCATCCATCAGCAGTTGAACCATATCAAGGTGCTGCAACCGGTGTTGGTGGAATATTAAGAGATATTTTTACAATGGGAGCTCGACCAATTGCTTGTCTTAATTCTCTAAGGTTTGGTTCTCTTGATGATGCCAGGACAAGATATTTATTCGAAGGAGTAGTAAAAGGAATAGGTGATTACGGTAATTGTTTTGGTGTTCCTACTGTTGCCGGAGAAGTCTATTTTGATGATTCATACAGAACAAACCCGCTCGTTAATGCAATGGCAATTGGTCTTGTTGATACCAAACATGTTGCATCTGCTACTGCACATGGTAAAGGTAATCCGGTAATGATTGTCGGATCATCAACAGGACGGGATGGAATTCACGGTGCTACATTTGCATCCGAAGAAATCTCAGAAAAGTCAGAGTCTAAACGCCCTTCTGTTCAAGTAGGGGATCCATTTACTGAGAAATTACTACTTGAAGCTACGCTTGAAATTATTAAACAAGGATTGGTCGTAGGAATTCAGGATATGGGAGCTGCGGGTATATCATGTTCTACTTCCGAAATGAGTGCTAAAGGTAAATCGGGAATGATTGTTAACCTCGATAAAGTACCATTAAGAGAAGCTGACATGAATGCTTACGAAATTATGCTTTCTGAAAGTCAGGAAAGAATGCTTGTAGTTGCTAAAAAAGGATACGAAGAAAAAATTAAGGAAATATTTTCCAAATGGGATTTGAATTGTGAAATTATTGGTGAAGTAACGGACGAACCTAAATTGATCATCAATCATCATAACGAAAAGAAAGCGGAGGTTAATCCATACGATTTAGTTTTAGGTGGGGGCGCACCGGTTTATTTAAGGGAAACATCAGAACCAGCTTACTTAAATCAAACAAGAAATTTTGATTTGAAATCTATACCTGAACCTGAATGTATTGCAGAAACTTTCGAGAGAATTTTATCATCACCCAATATTGCATCTAAACGATGGGTTTATGAACAGTATGATTCTATGGTAAGAACAAATACAATTGTGGGACCCGGTTCCGATGCTGCCGTTATTTATATTAAAGGAACAAACAAAGCTATTGCAGCTAAAACCGATTGTAACGGAAGATACGTTTACTTAAATCCCAAAGAAGGAACTAAAATTGCGGTTGCTGAATCTGCACGTAATGTAGTCTGTTCCGGTGGAATTCCTCTTGCAATTACAAATTGTCTTAACTTCGGCAACCCTTATAAACCGGAAGTTTACTGGACATTTAAAAAAGCTATTGAAGGAATGGGCGAAGCATGCAGATTCTTTAACACACCGGTTACGGGCGGAAATGTTAGCTTTTATAATGAAAGCCCTGAAGCAGCTGTTTATCCTACTCCAGTTATCGGTATGGTTGGATTGATAGAAAAACTTGAGAATGTAACCTCTGCAGAATTTAAAAACGAGGGAGACCTGATTTATCTTCTTGGAGAAGATTACGAAGAAATTGGTGGAAGTGAATACTTAAAAGAAATTCATGGATTAGTTACTGGTGAAATCCCCCGTATCGATCTTCAAACGGAAAAAGATTTACATAGTTTACTATTGGAATTAATTGATTCCGGTCTTATTAATTCAGCGCATGATATTTCTGATGGTGGGATATTAACTGCTCTTGCAGAAAGCTGTTTTATTAATCATGAGAAAATGATTGGTGCGAGAGTAAAAATTCATATCAAGACGCGTGAAGATTTTACTTTCTTCTCCGAAACTCAATCGAGAGTTGTTGTTTCTGTTAATCCTGAGAACAAAGAAAAGTTTGAAAAGATAGCATCAAAAAGTTTTACTCCATTTATTTACATTGGAGAAACCGGGGGAAAAAGCTTGTGCATAAATGATCAATACGATTTTCCTTTAACCCTTCTTGCCAGGCTCTATTATAGTTCTATTGAAAAGAAAATGGAACATGTAATAGGATAGTATGCTCAAGTTCAAGATTTTCAAACATATCGGCTCAATTATTCCAATTCCTGTATTCAGGAAAATTCTAGAATTTTTTAAACATTATTTTATAGGATTATATAAAAAGATTGATGAATACAATCTTTTTTTTGCCGGAGCCGGTATTGCTTATTCACTTTTTCTAGGAATGATCCCTTTAATTCTATTAGTATTTTCACTACTCAGTAATCTCTTTGATGTTAAAACTCTGCAAAACCAGATCTTCCAGTTAATTGATACTGTAATTCCCTATCCTGTTTATGCCTCGTACATGAAGAAAGTAATTGAAACACGTTTACCGGAGTTTGTTGGCTACAAGACTATTGCCGGTTATACCGGAGCAATCGGATTACTTATTACATCCACATGGATATTCAGCAGTATGCGGACAATACTAAATCGAATATTTCATACAACTATTCAGAAGAATCCCTTTGTAGGATTATTAAGAGATTTGGGAATGGTAATCTTGCTGGTAATTTTTATTACCCTTTCCACATTTGTTTTTCCTATTGTAAATTTAATCCTGGAAGTAGCCCAGACTTCTCATGTAATGAGTTCGTTCAATGTAAGTGCATTGTGGAATTTTGTTGTCAGGGTTTCATCACTATTAATAATGATTATAATGTTCTTTTCATTATACTACTTAATCCCTTACGAAAAATTACCAAAGAGAGTTGCGTTGATGAGCGCTTTCTGGACGACTTTGCTATGGGAATTAGCTCGTAATATATTCGGTTATTACATTCAATATTTTTTCAGTTCCAACGCATTATACGGAGCATTTGCGTTAATTGTTGTAATACTATTCTGGGTATTTTATTCGTCGTGTATTTTTATTATTGGTGCAGAAATCGGTCAACTTTATAGGGAGCGATTATCTGCTAAATCAACTAAGCATAAATAAATTTTATAATTAAGTATTAAAAAATAACTTTTGGTAAAAAATGGTTTATAATAAAAAATTTTTGTATCTGTTTATAACAGTTTTTTTCTTTTTCGGTCGGGAAATTTTACCTCAATTAATGCCTCTTGCAGAAAAACAAACAGATCCGGTAAAAAAGGAAAAACTTATTACTCAGGATTTAAGAGAAATTAAAAAAGCAAAATTACTTAAGGTTGAAGAACGGACACGGTTTTTGCATTACAATTCAGATGGTTCATTCTCTTCACAAAAAATTCTTGCAGAAAAAGTTTACTTCGATAAAAACGGTAATAAAATTGAACACATAAATCTTAAAAGCGATTCTTTGCTTGAGAACCGCCAGACCTTTCAATATGATTCTATGGGACATTTGATATTAACTGAATCCTATAACGAGCATGATTATGTTGTTTTAAGACGCCAATCATCTTATGATGAAAAGGGGAGAGAGATATTAAGAATATTTAAGGAAGCAAAATCCCGCGGTGAAAGTAAAGCAGAGATGAAATACAATGAAGACAATCTGCTCGATGAATTAATTACATACAAACCCAATGGAAAAATTCTTACAATTATTAAAATGTATTACGATAATGGTCGGCTGATTAGTTTCGAAAGTCAAAATGAACATGGTGCTGTAGTTGATAAATCATTTTTAAAATACGACAACGATGGAAATATTATAAGCGAAACTATTACAAACAATAAAGACAGTGCAACAGTCTATTATGAGTATAACACCGATGGTTATGTTACCAAGATTAAGTACCCTGATGCAACCAGATACATGGAATACAACAGTAACGGGGATTTAATTGAAGACAAGCAAATTTATCACACGGGCGAAACGGAATTCAAATTAAGATTTACTTATTATGATAACGGATTAATTAAAGAAAGTATCCGTTATTCTTCCGATGATAAACCAACATTCTATTCTGTATATGATTACGAATTTTACAAATGATAAATTTTTTACCGCTTGGCGGTGCCGATGAAATTGGAGCTAATTGCTTTTACCTGAATATTTTTGGAACAGGAATTCTTCTTGATTGCGGAATCCATCCAAGAAAAAAAAGATTCGATTCTCTTCCGGATTTCGGTTTAATTGAAAATTTACCTTTAGACTTTGTTTTAATTACACACGCACATCAGGATCACATTGGTTCGCTTCCATTTTTAGTTCAAAAATTTCCTCACGTAATTATTTACTCCACAAATCAAACAAAAGAGATTTCAGAAGCCACGCTTCATAATGCAGCAAATATTCTGGCTCAAAGCACTGATGTTGATTCTAATTTTAAAATTTACTCTCATGATGAAATTGATTTGCTGGTAAGAAGCATTCGCGGTGTAAAGTATAATGAAGTTATATCTCTTATGGGAATGAGACACACAGGTTCATCCAATATAAATGTTTCTTTTCACGATGCCGGACACATACTTGGTTCCGCCGGCATACTAATAGAACATAATAATAAAAAAATTTTTTTCAGTGGAGATATTAATTTTTCAAATCAATCTATTATGATCGGATGCGATCTTAAGGGAATACATAATATTGATGTACTAATACTCGAATCAACCTACGGTTCTACCGATTCTGCAATGCTGGGAACTTGGTTAACTGAATCCGAACGATTGGTTAAATCAGCAAATAAAGTAATTCACGAAGGGGGTTCAATTCTTATCCCCGTTTTTGCTCTAGGAAAAACACAGGAACTACTTTCAATTCTTCACTTACAAATGCTGAAAAGAAAATTAACCGAAACAAATATTTTTACCGGAGGAGTTGGAAGAGATATCTCTAATATTTATGACCATAACCGCTACCTTACACGCCGAAGTGATACTGACCTAATTCTAAAAGAAATTCCGCAACAGAATATTTTTGAAATTGAAGATTTAACATATTTCAAAAAGAATCCTTCCATAGTTCTTGTGTCCAGTGGAATGATATTAGAGGGGACTACTTCTTTTAAGCTTCTCGATTTCTGGTTGCAACAGAATAACTTTGCTGTTTTTGGAGTCGGCTATATGGATGAATCTACTCCGGGTTATCGTTTAATGAATTCGCAAAAGGGGAGTAAAATAAAATTAACGGATTTTGGTGAACCTAAAAAAGTCAATTGTAGTGTTGAAAGATTTTATTTTCCATCCCATTCAATTAGAGAGGATTTACTTAAGATAGTTAAGTCAGTAAATCCCCGTAGAGTTATTCTTGTTCATGGCGATAATAATTCAAAAGACTGGCTCGGGCATAAGATTTTAGAACTTTATCCACATATTAAAGTAGCTTCGGCAGAAACCGGAAAATCATTTTTGTTTTGAAATCACATCCCATCATAATTTAATTTCTTTTCGTTTACACTTGTCGATCAAATAATTATATTAGACAGAGGTTCAGAAATCTATTTTTAGTTTTTCTTTATAATAAAAAAATTTTACAAAGGGGTAAAAAACAATTTAGCTATCACATATCAATCAAGGAGGTCTGCTTATGAAAATTTACAAACTATTTGCAATACTAATTCTGATTGCAATGGTTGGTTCAATTGCACAGACAAAAAGTACTAAACCCAAAACGACAACTAAAAAAGCTGAAGAAACAACCCAGTATATTCCACCGCCACCCCCGCCACCGAAAGATGGAGTTTTTATTCATATCTCAAGTGGTTTAGAAAATCCTCATAAAGTATTAATGGGATTAACTATGGCTTTAAGAATGGCGGATGATTATGATGTTTATGTCTATATGGATATAAATGCTGTTAATGTTGTACTGAATAATTCAAAAAGTCTTGAAATGAACAAATTCGAAACGTCCAAAATTCTTGTTGATAAGATTCTTAATAAAGGAGTTAGAATTGCGGTTTGTCCTACATGTCTTGAAGTTGCCAACAAAACTCAATATGATTTGATGAAAGGGATAAAACTTGCCAACAAGGAAGACTTCTTGAATTTTACTCAAGGGAGAATACTTTCTTTAGATTATTAATAGAATACGTAATTCATTCAATGGAGTGTCCGATTGGTGGGAAGCCAATCGGACATTTTTTTTTGCATCGAGGATTATGAACATTAACCATGAAGTTTAGAACTTTACGTATGAGAGTTCGTTAGTTTTTTCCGGATGCTCTTCTAAATATTTTTTCATTAAATGTGACAGATAAAACTTTTCACTCATCTTTCTCACGCCTTCATACTCATTAAATAGAGAGGTTCTCTGAACCATATAAACTGATTGCCTATTCCCGATCTTTATAAGTGAAAGAGCTGCTACTATTCTTGCTGCGTAGCATTCATCATCCCTTAGAATTTTCATTAGATCCAGAACAGCTTTTTCAGATTTGTACTCGCCTAAATAATAAGCACAACTGGTTCGCAAACCTTCATTATCAGATTTTAAGCCTATAAGTAAATTAGCTTCGATGGTTTTATACTTTGCCTTTACAGCTGGGTCTAATTCGTCTTTTGCAATTGCTGTAGATGACAAGAGAAGAACTGAAATTAGGATAGTCGAAATTACCTTTGATACTTTCATTGTTCCCCCAATGATTTTGTTTTATTTATTTAATCAGCACAAGAATTTTTTTTTCTACACTATATGACGCTAGCGTTTCTTGTAAAGTTGCTTTGTAGATTTTTTTGTGCCTAACTATTTATGCAGGTGGACTAAGGTTGGTTAATGAATTTTGATTGGTATTATCAATCGGATTTGAATTCTCTAAATATTTTTAATACTTTTTTGCTGAAAGCAACAAGAAAGAAAATCATAGCTAATATTATAATCGCAATTTCCATCGAGTATCTTTTTTGATTCCAATTTACATTTAGAATTGATTGAAATAAATGAAATAAAACAAACTGATTTTGAAATGTGAGGGTTCTCACTAGCTAAAATAATCTTAGTGAAAAGAAGACATTCCCATTTAAAATTATTGGTTTTTGTAACCGGGATTGGATTAAACTTAGCCGATTTCGAAGATTAGCTTTTTAATCATAACTAACTTCTGTAATTACACTAAAAACAAAACAACCCCACACTTTCGTATGAGGTTGTTAGGATTAGTAGCGGGGACAGGACTTGAACCTGTAACCTTCGGGTTATGAGCCCGACGAGCTACCAATTGCTCCACCCCGCGATGTAAATTTTTTTGAACCTTCGGGTTATGAGCCCGACGAGCTACTTCGCCTTCGGCGGATTTCACTCAGCGGTATAATTTCATCTATGAAATAAGAACATTTTCAAACTTGGGGCTCAAATATATGAAACCATTCTCCATCTGTCAAATAATTTGTACTTGCCTAAACTTTACTTGATACTTACTTGTCCATTCACAATATTCGCAATAAACAAAACTGTTGCTAATGCTCAAAACATTACTTATCAAAGATTACGCACTCATCGAAAATATCCAGGTTGAATTTGGAAAGGGATTAAACATTATAACCGGAGAAACCGGAGCGGGCAAATCTATTCTTATTGATGCAATGGGACTTCTGCTCGGTGAAAGAGCTTCAACAGAAGTTGTAAGGAAAGGTTCTGAAAAATCAATAGTAGAAGGAATCTTTGATATCGAAGGGAATAAAAAGGTTCAGAATTTACTTGCTACTAACGAAATCGAGTTTAAGGATGAATTAATTGTTCGAAGAGAAGTTTCTCTAAAAGGTACAAACAGATGTTTCTTAAACGATACTCCTGTTACTCTCAACCTAATTAAGGAAATTGGTGATCTTCTTGTCGACCTTCATGGACAGCACGAACATCAGTCACTATTAAAAGTGGAAACACATATCGAAATGCTGGACGAAGTTGCTAACCACTATGAAAATATTGAAAGCTACCAGACCAAATTTAGTAAGCTGAACAATCTTTTAATAGAATTAAAAGAACTATTAAAAAAAGAGAATGAAATAAAAGAGAAAAAAGATTTGTATGAATTTCAGATTAAAGAGATTGATGAAATATCACCCGAACCTGACGAAGACTTAAAACTTGAAAATGACTTAAAGATTCTTGAGAACTCAGAAAAGTTGTTAACATCTGCCAGCGAAATTTACGGTTCTATTTATGAAAATGAAGATTCCATTCTGGATAGAATTTCGGAAATAAAAAATAAACTGAATGAATTATCAAAAATTGACCAGTCATTTTTAGAAAAGGTTAACGAAAGCGAATCGATAATTGCAATACTAAATGATATTTCCACTTTTGTAAGGACATATAAAGACAGAATTGATTTAGATCCCGAAAGTGTTGAAAGATCCCGTATCAGGCTCGGCTCATTAAATTTATTAAAGAAGAAGTATGGCGGCTCATTAAAATCTGTTATTGAACATCGCGAGAAAATTGGAAGAGAATTCGAATTAGCCGAAAACTTCTCAGGCAAAATATCGGAACTCAATAGAGAAATTGAATCTACAAGAAAAGAGTGCGGAATACTGGCTAAGAAGATTTCTGCAAATCGAAAATCAATTTCTAAGAAAGTAAAAAAAGAAGTTGAAGAATCATTAAAAAACCTTGGTATTGCCGATGCAAATTTTGATGTGAGAATTGAAAATCAATCTACAGATTCATTGGATGAAAATTATATTATTGTTGATAATAAAAAATTCAAATGCGACCAGTATGGATACGATAAAGTAGAATTTTTCATTTCAACTAACATTGGCGAAGATACAAAACCTTTGGTAAAGGTAGCATCCGGCGGAGAAGTCTCCAGAATTATGCTCGCCTTAAAATCGATTCTAGCCAAATCCGATAAATTACCGATCCTCATTTTCGATGAAATTGATACAGGAGTTAGCGGAAGAATTGCTCAGAAAGTAGGACACGCACTTAAATCCCTTGCTTCAATTCATCAGATTATTGCCATTACTCATTTACCGCAGATTGCCGGATTATCGGATTATCACTTTGCAGTTGAAAAAAGAAAAACGGGTGATCGTGTTGTAAGTTTTATAAGAATGCTTAAAAATGAAGAAAGGGTGAATGAAGTAGCAAAATTAATAAGCGGGGAAAAGATTACAGAAGCTGCACTTAATGGTGCAAAAGAATTAATGAATTTGAATTAATAGTGCTTTTAGACACAAAAATAAATTTGTAAAGTCAATGCGTATAATTAAATTCACTTGCAGAATAAATTAATACACTATGGAGGCAATTATGAAAAAGAATTATACATCGTTTTTCCTCTTTTTAATTCTTGTCATATCATTTTCAATGAATTTAAATGCACAGGATGATCTTGAAAAAACATTATCGAAATTATCATCCTCTGCCGGTAAAGCTTATGTAAATCCTGTTATTTCTGCTTTCGGCTCAAATTTAAATTCGGGGTGGGTTAGTATTCTTCCGCCGGCAACTAAATTTGGTTTCCACCTAAATGTAAAAGTTATTGGAATGGGATCATTCTTTTCTGATGATGTTAAAAAGTTTAATGCAAATGGCGATTTCTTCTTCAGTCAGTCGCAAGCAGATCAAATTTTACAAGCATCGGGTTATGGTACTAATCATCCTGCTTATGCTACTTTGAAAAACGAATTAACCAAAGCGACATTCAGCGTTAATTTCTCGGGTCCTACCATTGTTGGAAGTAAAAATGAAGGATTGAAAGTAAAATTTCCCGGCAAAACTATTTCCGCTGGAGGTCAAACTTATACTGTAAGTCCATATGAGTTATCAGTACCGGAAGTAAAAGGATTTCTAGATGATCTTAAGATCTTCCCAACCGCTGCTGTACAGGCAACAATTGGCACTGTTGTAGGAACAAACGTTTCAGTAAGATATTTCCCGAGTGTAAATATTGAGGATATGGGTAAGTTTACATTCTGGGGAATTGGAGCAATTCACAATCCGGGCGCCTGGTTAAAAAATCCTTTACCACTCGATATTGGTGTTGGTTATTTTATGCAGCAGATGAAAGTTGGTGATATTTTTGAAAGCAACGCATCTCAATTTGGTTTATATGTTGGTAAAACTATCGGCGCTATTGTATCAGTTTCTCCCTATGCAGGTTTTACAGTTGAATCTTCAAAGACAACCGTAAAATATGACTATCAATCCAATCAGGTTATTAATGGTGTTCCTGTTCCTCCAACCAGAGTTGAATTTGAATTAGAGGGTGAAAACAGCACTGCCTTTTTAGTTGGTTTAAATATTAAACTCGTCGCTATTAATATTAATGCCGATTATAAGATGGCAAAGACAAAAACTGCAAGCGCGGGTATTTCTGTAGGATTGTAACTTTTCAAATTACCTTGAAGGCTAATTGCCTTCAAGGTTCCTTTAATCAAATTCTGTTTCAATTTTCATTGCCGAATTCAACAATTCTTTTAAGGAGTTTACATAGGGCAGCAACTCACTCATATTTCCTTTATCTATTGTTAGACTTTTCATCATCATTGCTTGCATTGCAGATAACGAACCCGCTAAAATTTTCTTCCATGTATCTTTACCGGCACTTATTATAAAATGACACTTATTAATATCAACCTGATTCGCCATTTGAATTCCACGGCATTCTCCGTTATTTAAATCAAGTAATAATGATTGTTTATCCTGGTTATCTTTAATTGAGAGGATTAACAACCAATTCCAGCCCTCGGATGAATTTTTGTATTCCTGATTCCGGTTAATCTGGTTTTTTAATTCTGCAGCCCATTCCGGACTAAAAAATTTCATAATATTTATTCCCCGGTTGTTAGTTGTGATAATTAAAATAGTTAATTTTGCCTTTGAATGGAAATAATGAATTTGACTATGAAAGAAACAGCAATTTACATTCACATCCCGTTCTGCGATCATAAATGCATTTACTGCGATTTTTATTCTATCATCTCTTATGAAAATGTAACGTCATATTTATCATCTATTAAAAAGGAAATAAATTACTTCGCCGGAAAATATTCTTCAAACAGAGAGATAATTTCAATTTTCTTTGGAGGTGGAACACCTTCTTTTATGGAACCTGAATACATCGGCGAGATTATTAATGAGGTAAAAAAATGTTTTAAAGTAAAATCCGATGCAGAGATAACAATTGAAACAAACCCCGGAACAGTATCAAAGAATAAGCTCGAAAAATTTTTATCTGCCGGAATCAATAGAATTAGTATTGGTATCCAGTCCTTTAATGAAAAGGAATTAAAATTTCTTACGAGAATTCATGATAGCAATACTGCAATACAGACTGTTCGCGATGCCAAATCTGTTGGATTTGATAACATTAGTATCGATCTGATTTTTAACCTTCCAGATCAAACAAAAGAAATCTGGCGTTCTAATCTTCAACAAGCAATTCAATTACCTATCACACATATTTCAACTTATAGTCTTATACTAGAACCCGGAACGATATTAAATAAAATGGTCATCGATGGAAAAGTGAAATTGCAAAGCGACGATTACGATGCTGATCTTTACGAATATACTATCGGAGTTCTTACCGGCAATGGATTTATACAATATGAAGTTTCCAACTTTGCAAAAGATGGATACGAATGTATCCATAATAATGCATATTGGAGATATAAAGATTACCTTGGCTTTGGAACATCGGCACATTCATTTGTTGATGGAGAACGCTGGTGGAATTACTCCGGACTTAATTTCTATTTGGAATCAGT